>CAZPZX010000007.1:0-28723 GCA_964591235.1 uncultured Pseudomonadota bacterium | reverse complement strand
AAGTTTTGGTTTTATCCAATGTATACCCTGCGATGATCCATCAAAATTATCAAACGGGCATTTTTCTATTTCTAATGCATGCATTGTTTTATACAGTAATGCAAGCGTTGCAAAATCAAAACCGGTTCCTACTTTGCCCGCATACATGAATTTTTTTCCTTTAAAATAACCTACCAGCAAAGCGCCAAATTTTTTTCGCTCGCCGCGTGGTTTAGTGTATCCACCAATAACTAACTCTTGCTGCATGATGCATTTAAATTTGAGCCAATGCTTTGATCGACGACTTTCATAAGTGCTATCTGCTTTTTTAGCAATCGCTCCTTCCCATTGTGCTTTGCATGCTTTTTTGAAGAATTCGATGCCATTGCCTGTTTGATGCTGTGTGTATAAAAGTAATTTGTTATAACGTAATAATTTTTTAAGTAATTTTTTACGTTCTAAAAGTGGTAGATGTCGCATGTCATAACCATCCATATAAAGGAGATCAAAGATACAAAAGGTGATTGGGATCAGTTTCATTTTGGCAGTAATTTTTTGTGTATTTTTTAAATTGATGCGCGATTGCAGTAATTCAAAATCTGAAAAGCCTTTAGAATTGGCAACCACCTCTCCATCAATAATAAAGTTGTCTGCAGATTGTTTTTCCAGAGCAGCAACAATTTCTGGATATTCATTATTAATAATCCGATTATTGCGTGACATTAAAGATACTCTGCCATTTTTTTTAGTTGCAATACAACGAATGCCATCAAATTTATGTTCATAAATCCAGTCAGGACTAGAAAAATAATCGGTAGTAAGAGTTGCAAGCATTGGTTTAATGAAAGTAGGTTGCAACATTTTTTTAGCTTTTTCAAACAGGTTTGTTAACGTTTTTAATTTCATTCGTTTTCCTGTAAATGAATTTTTTTTGGTGATATAGTCCTTTGATTGTAATTATAAAAATTCATATAAAGGAATAGTTATGATGATATTTCGCATAATATTGCTCAGCATTTTAATTGGTTCGAGTGTATGTGCAACATACGTTCCAACTGAATCAAATCTGAAAGCACGCAAATGGTTTACTGATGCACGGTTTGGACTTTTTATTCATTGGGGAGTTTATAGTTTGTTAGAAGACGGTGAATGGGTGATGAATAAGCGCTCTATTTCTGCGCAGGATTATGAAATGCTGCCACAGCATTTTAATCCAGAAGAGTTTGATCCGGCAATGTGGGTGTCTTTAGCAAAAGCTGCCGGTATGAAATATATCACCATGACAACCAAGCATCATGATGGTTTTGCAATGTTTGATTCCCACGTGAGTGATTGGAATGTAGTAGATAGAACTCCCTATCGCAAAGATATTATTTCAATGATGGCTGATGAATGTGAGAAACAAGGTTTAAAGTTTTTCATATATTATTCACATCTTGATTGGCATCATCCTGATTATTTTCCCCGTGGATTTACCGGTCGCAGTGCAGGCCGTCCTGAGCAAGGAGACTGGGATAATTACATTAATTATATGAATAATCAGTTGGCAGAATTGCTCACTAAAAATTATGGTAAAATTGCCGGCGTATGGTTCGATGGTGTATGGGATCGCATAGATGCTGATTGGAAACTTGAACAAACCTATAATTTAATTCATACCTTATGCCCCTATGCGCTTATTGGCAATAACCGACATGGCAATATTTCTGATGGCGAAGATTTTCAAATGATGGAAAAAGATTTACCCGGATATAATACAACTGGATTTAATCAAGGCTGCCAGATTGGGACTTTGCCGATAGAAGTTTGTGAAACGATTAATACCAGTTGGGGCTACGCGCAATGGGATAACAATTTTAAGAGTACCCGCGATTTAGTTCATTATTTAGTACGAACAGCTGGATATGGAGCTAATTTCTTACTTAATATTGGACCTATGGCATCAGGTAAAATTCCACAAGAATGTATTGATCGTCTCCTGCAGATAGGGCAATGGCTGCAACAATATGGTTGCACTATTTATGGCACCCGCAAAGGCCCATTCGTGCCGCGATCATGGGGAGCGGTAACTCAAAAAGATAAAACGATATTTGTCCATATCTTAGATTTTAAAGATGGTGATTCGCTATGGATCCCGATCAGCGATTCAATACAAAGCATTCATTATCTTAAAGCAACAGATGTTATTCAATATGAGATGATCAATGATGGACTTCTGCTCAAAACATTGCGTATTGATGAACACGAATACGATACGATTATTGAAATTGAACTTACATAAATAAAAAAGGGCGACTGACAAGGCCGCCCTTACTGGTTTTAACAGACTACTTTTTTATCATGAATAGCTGTTTTATGTTTTCTGCCTAAATAGAGTGCAATAAAGAACCAACAGAAAATAAGACCGAAGCTCAAATAACTAGCGTACAATGCATGTTGCGCACGGCCAGCAACTTCACCCAGCTGTTTTTGCAGTGGCTTTAAACCTAAATTAAAAATGCCACCGGTTAATTTTGAGCCGCGCGAACCAAACGATTCAATCCATGCTTGTGATTTTAAACGAACATCACGGGTGGTTGGAATATAAAGTTGTTTAATCGCCGGTCCATTGAGCGCATAGTTAATTGCTTTCGAGCTTACCATCAAAACAAATAAGAAATTCAAACTATTAAGTGAAATAAATCCGAGCATCGATAAACCATAAATAATCGGCATGAGCACCAGTGAGATACCAACACCAAAGATTCGGGTGATATTTCCGATTCCGCACAATAAGAATACTAATGCAATAATATTTACTGAACTTCCATATGCCCCTAAATATTCTGCCAGTTGTGTTCCGGTATATTTTTGTGATGCTAATGTGTCAAAATGTTGATCGACAATTGCGGTGATAATTTCCGGAAAGGCAACGACGGCGAAAATTCCTAACAGATACTTATGCTTTACTAAAAGTTTTAATCCTTCAAAAAATCCAGGTTCTTGCTGAGCTTCTTCTTTCTGCTCGTTGCTTCCATGAAAAGAAGTTAACAGATGAGCAGGAGTTTTACTAAAAAACCGACGCAAGAAGTAGATAGATAATCCAATAGTTGCTGCGCAAATTAATAATGAAAGTGCATTTGTTTGCAATCCTAAACGACGTGGCAATCCCGCAATAAAGTAGGGTCCGACGATTCCGCCCAATTGTCCTAATGCTACGATAAATGAAAATCCTTTTTTTGCCGAATCAGGTGTCGTGGTATCAGCTGCGATTGACCAAAATAGTGCTGGAATCATGGAGCCATAAGTTTCTACAAATAGATAAAAAGCGTACCCTAATAAGGTCGCGGCATTGATACTAAAACCTGAAATACTGAGCTTACAGGCTTGAGTGGTTGGTACAAATGCGAGTAATAGGGTGAAAACGAGAGCAAGAGCTCCATAAATTCCTGAAATAATATAGAAGGTTTTTTCGCGCTTATAGATATCAATAAGCTTGGTATATCCCATAATCAGGGGTATCAAGAGGATAACAGCACTCAGCTTTGCTATGGGTGTATCAGAAGCACCAACGAGGGTGCAAAAAATAGCTTTTTTTAAGGGACGCAATGTCCAGTACGATCCGATAATGAAGGCAAAAACAGCGCCCATGCGCAGAAATTTGCGATACTCTTGGTCTTCGAATTGCCCGAAGATCGGTTTAATAAGTCTTTGTAGAATTGTCATAGAAAATGTCCTTTTTAAAGTACGCTCGGTTAAAAAAAAGATTGCACTCGTGCTGTCCAACAAGAGATCAAGCTAGTGTGTTTTTAAGCTTGATTTCAACAGTTGGGTCTTTGAAAACCGGTTTCCTTTACTCAGGCCCACTTATTAGGTTACGCCTCTTTTTTTATAAAGCAAAGTTTTGATGATTAAAATTCACCTTGAAACATTTTGTGAATTGACGATATTGCCTATTCATGGGATACTAAAAGCGTAATATTCACCATGTATTAATATATTTTAAGGGTTAGGGGTTTATATGACACTTTCTTATTCAAAAAAGCTCTTATTGGGGGTAGTTTTGAGCGGTTGCGTAGCTGGTCAAGTTAAAGCAGATGGCTATTTTACCGCTATCAGTAATCTTAATTTGCCATCAAATAAAGTGATGGGCGTAATTGCTGCAGCTGCTTTTGCATCAGTAAGTTCTTATATCGCATTAACCCAAGAAAAACAACCAGAAATTCAAACCAATAATCCATTATTAAAAGGATGGAACTGGTATCGCCGTGTCTTTTGCGGACAAGCATCTAAAAAGAGCCAAAAAGGTTACTTAACACAAACCAAAGCACATATGAATGAAGACGGCACCATCGATTTCGATGCTGATCTTAAAATTAAAGATTGCTACTCAGAATCATCTGGTTATGTTGGTAACGCAATTACTTGGTATGAATCGAATGAAAAAGATGTTACTAAAGCATTGGGTGTTGGCGCAATCGTAGCACTTGCCGTAGTTAATCCAGACTACAAAGAAATGTTGGGTAACTTGCTCAAGAAAGCTCCCTATAATGAGCTGTTCGTGATCCCAAAACCTCCTAAAACAGCGTGATTTTTAGAAAATCTAATTAATATATAATAAAAAAAGCCGCTCATAATAGCGGCTTTTTTTATGCAAATATTTTGATTTTGTAGTAATATGCCCATATATTTAATATACTAATAGAAAATAGTAGGGGATAACATATGAGACAAGTAATAACTATAATTTTATTAATACCTTTATTTCTATCTGCAGGGCAAAAAGACTGGATTCCGCATTATTTAGAAACTAAAAATGTTCTTAAAAAGAAATATAATGAACCGGTAATCTCTGTTGAAACTAACGATCGCACGATTGTAAAAGTTCCAAGATCACTCGTACAAGAGATGAGAACGCTTAATGGAATGCAGCAAGACTTAGGAGCTCAAAATGAAATTCCATTGCAACAGATTTCTTCAAAGCAATTGTATCCCGTGCTTGCTTTAGTGGAATCCGCGAAGGATCATCGCCAATTAAGAGGGCAAAAGCTGTATGATGCTATGGGCAAAGATGTGTACATTACCAATGGCATAGAAATTCTCAAAGCCGTCAATTATCTGGATATTCAACCGCCATTGGATAAACCGGTAATTGAATTTTTAGCACGTGAGATTGCACTTGGACAAGATTCCCCACGATGGAACCCACGTAGAAATATACCCTTAAGCCAGCAATTAAAAGATCTTGGTCCTGATGCTGCAAAAAATTATGGAGCGTTAATTGCGCGATATTACTTGTTATTAACTGGCAAAAATTTACCAAATCTGCCGCAAGAAATGTTAAATCATAAAAATTATGCATTTTCAATGAAAGAGTATCTTGAGCATCCGGCAGCGCATGATTTTTTAAGGGAAAAATTTGGAAATAGAGCATTTTCGCATTTCCCAACGAGGCTTGATAGGTTAATGCCGATGGGTGGTCCTGATTCACTTTCAATAGATGCAAATGGAGTTAGAACAAAAGACAGTAATGGAGACTTAAATCTTTCAGAATTAAATCTAAAAGATATTGATGGGCTTAATGAATACTGGCGTTATATACATCCTGCTTTTCAATGGAGAGTGGCTACAATTCATCTTGATCACAATAAAATTGAATCGCTAACCAAACCAAATAGCTTTACAGCTTTGAAGTCAATGTATCCTGGACATAATGTTCCGGGAGTCTATGCGTTGGTTTTATCAGATAACAAAATAGCTGAAATCGATCCAATTGTTTTTGATAATTTACCAGACCTTCGTGTGGTTGATCTGACAAATAATCCCCTTTCTCAAGAAATAATACAACGGTTAAGAGCTGCTCATCCCAATAAGATATTTAGATTTTGAAAAAGTTTAAGGGCCGCTTTAGGCGGCCCAATCAATTAATCTGACAATCGTGCCAGTCCTTTAGTTTTACTATAGTTAAATATTACGGCAAAGATTGCAATTGCAATTGAAGCATACACAATGGCAAGACCATAACCATAGACTAATTGCTTTGTAGGGAATATGCCATTAATCACATATTCACGCATTCCTTCAAAGATATAGGTCATGGGAATACAATAGCTGATCTTTTGAAGCCACTGGGGAAATACGTCTATTGGGTAGAATACGCCGCAAATCGGTGACAATCCCCATGCTAAAACCCATGCAAGTTCCTGTGCACGTTTACCAAAGTAGGCAATGATGTGCAAAGAAAGAAAGCCTAGCCAGATGCCGGTAATAAAAAGCGCAGGGCCAAACAATGCAAAAACTATTAAAATCTTTGCAATTGAGATGGTATAGAAAAGTTTGAGCAATAAAATGCAGTAAACGGCATTTATGATGCTCATAATGAATGAAAAGGTGAATACGCCTGCAATCCATTCGCTGAGTTTTAATGGCAAGGTAAACAGGTTAATTAAATTAGTAGACCATAACTCTTCAACAAATCCCATGACGGTAGTAAAACATGCACGACAGTTTGTTTGCCAGAGTAATATGCTAAATAAGAATATACTTTCATAGTTTACTGCTGATGATTGTTGAATCTGGGTGACCCATGATCCTAAAAATCCCCAGATCAAAACATCAAGTAATGGCCAATAAAAGGTCATCATAATGAGGTTGGGGTCTTTGGCCCACAAGCGAATGTGTCGCAGGCAGACTGCCCAAATAGGTGAAAGTTCCATAAAATCCTTTTTATTTTTTTGAAATACTTAAAAAATAATCTTCGAGTGTTGGTTTATCGATCGAAATTTGAGAATACGCCATATCATTGCGTGCTAAAGCCATAAGCAATGATGCTATTGCATGTTCATCAACCTCAATTTCAATCTCATGCTCATGCGGTTTGAACGTGTATTGATTCTGCTCGAGAAAATTAATTAACGCTGTTTTATCTTCAGCAATTAAATGAACATGCGATTTAGATACTGAGCGTGCCAGCTGCTCAGGAGTGTTATTAGCAATAATGGTTCCTTGTTTCATTACTAACACGCGATCGCACACTTGGGTTACTTCATCCATATTGTGTGAGGTAAATAAAATTGAAACATTATTTTCTCGTTGCTGTTGCAACACAAACGCACGCACTTCGCGCGCTGCTTCAGGATCAAGTGCTGCAGTAGGCTCATCTAGCAAAACAATTTCAGGATTTGGTAAGAATGCTTTTGCTAAAATAATGCGAGTTGCTTGCCCGGCAGAGAGCATACCGGTTGGTTTATTACGCATTTCCCACATGCCAAAAAATTTAAGCAAATGTTCAATGCGTGCTTCACGTGCGCTATTAGGCAAACTAAAGATTCTGCCGACTACATCTAAATTTTCCCAAATAGTTAGACGTGCAGGCAACTTATCATACCCGCTGGCATAGGTAACTTTTTTAAGTACTTGCGTTTGATGCGTACTAAAATCTTTACCAAAGTATTTAATTGTGCCTGAAGTTGGAGTTAAGACTCCTAGGAGCATTTGGATAGTGGTTGTTTTACCTGCACCATTTGTTCCAAGAAAGCCTAAAATTTCTCCTTTTAGGAGTTCGAATGAAATGCTGTTGACGGCAACGTACTCTTGTGGTTTAGAGATAGGCCAGGTGCCTGACCTAAAAATTTTGCTCAGGTTTTCTACCTGCATAATAGGCATAAAGATTCCTCAAATGAAGAATGAAAAAATAAAAAACTAAATAAAGAATATAACGCAGAATGTGCGCTAGGGAGGCTTAAATGGGTTAATGCTTTTTAAGCGTCAACAAGAAAGATCGACAATAGTTTTCATGGCGGTAAGCCTTTCAATTTAGAAGTACTTTTTAAGATTATCTAAAGGCTTCTAGAAAGGCAAGGGAGAATTATCTTTTAAAATATGCCAACTCTTCAAATTGCTTTTGACTAAATTTGACCGCTGAATTGTCGCCAGTTATTGGAACGTAATTTCGATTTTAAATGCAGGAATATTGATCACTGCCATAACCAAATCTTTTTCAGGGATAGTAAAATGAGCGGTGTGTGGCGGCGTCACAATAATACAATCTTTGCTTACTTCATGTATTTGTCCACCGACCACAACGATTCCGGTTCCTTGCAAGATGATATAGATTTCGGTATCCAAATGATAATGGGGTTCTGAAAATGGCAAATTGCTCATATCAGCAATGGCAAAACTTTCAGTTAATCGGTTTAAAGGGTGTGGCAATTCATATACTAACCCACAACCGCATTCTTTCGGGCAAATATTTTTTACAATCTGCTGCCAATTATTAAAGTTTTGTGCGTACGATTTCCATAATGCGATTGCTTGATCGGTTACTAATGATTGTTCAATGATCATAATTCAATCTTTTCTTCGGTAATAGTAGTGCCTTGTATGCTTACCCGATATGCGTTTGCTTTCGGATTAGTTTTAACAATTTCTTGAATTTTTCCATTTACAAAATGTACTGCAACGTGATCATCGATGGCAATACCGGCAGAGATTTTATTTTCTAACAACAGTTTGTGATACGCAGGGCGGCGTTCCAATTCCCCATCATAGTGCGGGCAATTGCTGCCGGATAAAATGCCCAAGCAAGGTAATGCAGTTAATGCGCCCGGGATAGAATCAGTAACTCCCTGATCAAACCAGCAAATAGAACCCGCGCTTACACCGCCTAACACAATTCCGTGCTCATATGCTTTTTTAAGATAGGCATCTACTTTCCATTCGCCAAATAGTGCAAGCATACTTTTAGTGTTGCCGCCACCAACATAAATGGCATCAAAATCAAGAATAAAAGATTCTAAATCGGCAGTAGGAGGTTTAAAGAAAGATAAATGATTGGGTAAGCAGTCTAATTTTGAGAATGCTTGATAAAAATTGATAATATAATCCCGCGATTCGCCGCTTGCTGCAGGGATAAATAATACGCGTGGCTTGGGTTTGCCCGTTTGTTCTAAAAAATACTGTTCGATCGAACGTGGTGCATGAGGCTTTGATAAAATTGAAAATCCACCACCGCCGATTGCGATTATCTGTTTTAATTTTTGCATACTCATGATCTTTATTTTAAAAATTCTTTTATTTGTTGCTCATGAGTAAGGATAATTTTTATTACTGCAGGATGCAAAGTGGTTTGATCAATTTGATCAAAAGTTAGCCATCGGTAATGAGAGTGTTCGGAGGGATTAAGGAGTATGTCTTTAATCTTTGAGGTTCCCATAAAAATATGCTCAGTATTTATTACGCTTTACGGGGTGATGTATTCTTGTTGAGTTAAGAATTCAAAGTCAGTGACAATGAGTTTAGTCTCTTCTGTTGTTTCGCGTGCAATCGCATGAAACAAAGATTCATTCGGATTAATTTTCCCGCCAGGCAAATCTTCCATACCGGGATAAACTTTGGCAGTAGAAACGCGAGTGAGCACTAATAATTCTAGCGTAGTAGGGTTATTATACAACAATATTGCTTTAACAATAGTATTCTTCATGATCTTTTGTTGAGATTTTAGTATATAGATAGATTTTGTATATAAAACTAAAAATACTAGAAATGCCTTATAAAATTAAGCATTTTACCTTGATGTATTTAGACAAGATCCAGATCAAAAAAAGAAGATGGGATAAACATCATTATTTCTTTTGCAGATCTTTACTCATAAGTGTGAAAGAATCATTATCTTCTTTAAATTCTCTGATTGGTTCAAAACCTAATTTCATATAAGAATTAAGGGCCGGCTTATTATCCGAATACACATTCAGGTAAACTTTTTTAGCGCCGTGTGCTGCTAAATCTTTGATTGCAGCATTGAGCAAAACTACTCCTGCCCCTTGTTTTCGGTATTCTTCATCAACTCCTAATACTTCAATAGCGCCTTTATCTGTGAGGCTCGGTATTCTGTGATATATGTAATGGGGCCCAGTTTTATTATCTACATCAGGGTAGTTCTGTGATGAAAACCAATCATACATTACGAATCCTATAATTTTTCCATTAATTTTAAGTGTTTTTATAACAGATGGATGGAAAGGTTTTTCAAATCGACGAAGATTCTTTTCTATAAATATTTGGTCAGCGATAGAATCAATATAAGGATCATGGGCCGAATTACTCTTAAAGATTTTTTTAACTTCAGGATAGTCTTTATTTTTATCAAAATCATTAATGGTAAAAGCAGGATTTTGGGCCATCAGAACTTCAAAATTTTCAGGAAAAATATTAGGAGCCACAAGTAAGGTGTTTTTTGAAGGGACGATATGTCCTACTATCTTTTTAGCCCGTTCATAGGGTTTTTGCATAGATAGAGCTGGTTTTATAATTAAAAATGCTAAAAATAACATTTTGCAATTTTTCATTTTAATTCCTTAGTATAAGGAGAAAAAGTCTATTGTTAATAAGTCTAGGTGATTGCTATTCTAACTGTCAATGATAAATGCAGTTCTCAAAGAATAGATTATTTCGACCGTAGTTTTTAATAACCACTGCGACTATAATTAATTGGTATAACGTTTTAAAAATTGATCGATCTCTTTTTGAGATTTTAAAATAGAGATTGATTTTGTTTTTTCATAGTTTTTTAAAATTGAATATACTTTAGATCGATGCTTCTTTTTAAAAGCGCGGACCCAGTTTAAAAATTTCCAATCTAGTTTTTCAGGACATCCTGGCGCACTTGCCGGTGCATTTTTTCCTCGATATTTAAGATATCGCTTTAATATGCGCCAAAAACACAAATATTGAGGGAAATCTAAAAAAATAATCAGATCAGCTTTATTTGCACGATAATCTAAAAATTTTAGATTCATGCCATCAATAATCCATTCCTCTTGATCGCACAGGGCATCATGAATTTTTTTATATTCATCCATGTCAGGCCTCACCCATCCGGGTTTCCAGAAGTACTGATCAAGATGATAGAGTGGCAGTTTGTATTGGGCGTGTAGTTGTTGAGCTAATGTCGATTTACCCGAACCAGCATTGCCGATGATAGCTATTCTTCTAAACTGTTTCATAATGGCCTGAGTACAATAATGTCAGTATACTTATATAATTCATAATGAAGGCTAGTAATAATGATACTAAAAAAAATCGTAATAATAATGCTTTTTTTGCAGGCAACAAATATGCGCTCCTCATTGAAAAATACTTTCACCAGTGATGCCTACAATGGTATTCATCCTACTATTTTAGAAGCTATCATTACAGCTAATCAGTCTTATGCTCACGAGAATATCAATCAAAAGGTTCAAACGCTTTTTAAAGAACATTTTGGTTCTGAAAGTAATACTTTTTTTGTCTGTACGGGGACAGCGGCAAATGTTTTAGGCTTAAGTACTATGCTTAAACCATATCAAGGTATTATTTGCGCCGATTATGCGCATCTACATGTCGATGAACGCGGTGCGCCGGAGCATTATCTAGGAAGCAAATTGCTTGTGGTTCAATCTGAAAATGGAAAGATTGCAATCAAAGATATTCAAGAACTGTATATGAATGAAACCTATGCTCAAGATTGTTATAAGGTGCAGCCTAAAGTTATATCGATCACGCAGCCTACTGAATACGGAGCTGTGTATACTGCACAAGAGATAAAAAAGCTGACTGATTTTGCGCATAATAATGGAATGCTTGTCCATATGGACGGAGCTCGTTTGGCAATTGCAGCTGCGTATTTAAATACAACGTTAGCTGCACTTTCCAAGGATGTTGGTATTGACGTGCTCAGCTTTGGTGGAACCAAACAAGGCATGATGATGGGAGACGCTGTTATATTTTTTAACAAAGAGTTGGCCCGCGATTTTGAAGCAATTCAAATTCAGGGAATGCAACGTGCCTCTAAAATGCATTTTATTGAAGCTCAGTTTATAGCGCTATTAAGTAATGAACTTTGGCTTAAAAATGCGCAGCATGCAAATACTATGGCAAGCTTATTGGCTCAGCAATTGTCTGGCATCCCCGGAATTACTATAAGCAAACCGGTTCAATCGAATGCAGTATTTGCGATCATGGATCCGCAGATTATTGAACGGTTACAAAAGAGATACTTTTTTTATATATGGAGTCCAGCACAGTCGGAAGTTCGGTTTATAACTTCTTGGAATACGAGCGAGAAAGATATTACAGATTTTGCAGCTTTTGTAACACATGTGATAAATGCACAAGAGAGTAATAGATGAATAGAGTATCAAAATATTGTCTACTATTAATGTTTATAACATTTTATATTTTTAACACTGATAATCATGCTGTTATTCAGAAAGCATTGATTGTCACGCTTACCGGAACTACTACTGAATGGCCTGAACAAGCATATGATTTTAGAATGCACGCTTTTCAAAAGGTAAAAGAAGGCAATTATAAAGAATCGTTAGAAATTGTCCTGCAAGGGTTGCAAAAATTCCCGCACCATTTTGGATTGCAAACCGATCTTGCAACATTGCTGGGAGATTATTCCAGCCACTTCCCAAATCCCTTTAAAGAGCAGATGATTGAAAGGTCCAAAGAAATTTTTGAGAAATTAATGCAAGAAACCCAAGGGCAACCGCAGCAAAGAATGTATTCTTTTAAAAATGAATATTATTATCGCGCGGGTCAATTTAAAAATCAGTATGAGTTAGGATTAGCGCGAGTTGCAGATTGCTGGAATACACCTCATTGGGAAAATGGCGTTTGGGGGTATTATAGCCAAGGTGTGGGCGCTGCTAATTATGCCAAACAGTTACTAATTCAAGGAGATAAAGTTGCGGCAATAGACTATGCGTACAAATCAGTGCGCGCTTGGGCGCAGTTTTTTTCCTATGATAATAGTTATTATAATGCGTATGCGCATTATGCATTAGCTCTTGGGATTCTTGGTTATAAAGATGAAATGGAAAAAGCTTTACAGCGGGGTATGACAATTATTAAAAAAAATCATATAGAATTCCAGGAAGTGCGCGATTTTATTAATCAAGCTGAAAAAGAAGGAATTCTATGAATCCATCACTACCATTTATACTTTTTCTATTAGGGGTTTCAGGTGCGGGAAAGACCACGATATTAACAAAGCTTTGCAAACAGTTGCCTCCAGAGACCACGCAATGCTTTCATTTTGACTCTATAGGGATTCCCACCATTGATGAAATGATAGCGCAATATGGAAGCCCCAGTGAATGGCAGTATGCAATGTCTGAGGTATGGATCAAACGATTATTGGCTGAGCATGCTGATAAGCAGCTTCTTATTTTAGAAGCGCAGATCAATCTAAAATTTATTGAAGAGATTTGTGCTAAAAATAACTTTAAAAACTATAGAATTATCCTCATACACGCTGATGATGCTATTCGACATGAACGCCTACCCATTAATCGCAATCAACCTGAATTAGTAAATGTTGATATGGACAACTGGGCGGCATTTTTAAAACGGCAGGCGATGGAGATGGACGTACCTATTTTGGATTCAGGAAAACTTGATATGGACCAAATTGTTTTTGAAATTCAAAGATTAAAGAATATATATGTCTAAAATGCATGAAAATGAATTAGATATTGATGAGCATTTAGTAAAAAAATTGCTTGCAGATCAATTTCCCGAATGGGCCCATTTGCCTGTTAAGCGAATATCATCAAGCGGCACTGATAATGCAATTTTTAAGTTCGGTGATGATACATTAATACGCGTGCCTCGAAGGGCAGACATGCTTGACACGTTGCAAAGACAAGAAAAGTGGGTAAATCCGATGGCGGTGCATCTTCCCCTCGCGGTTCCAACGTTAATTGCCTACGGAAATCCCCAAGATAGTTTCCCCTGGCATTGGGGAATTTATTCATGGATTGAAGGCGATAATCTTTATAACAATTCAACCCTCGATCTTAATCAAGCGGCTCTTGATTTAGCAAAATTTATTAACAAGCTTCAAGCATTTGATAGTACTAACGCGCCTAGATCGTGGCGGGGTGTTACCTTAAAATCTCGTGATGCAGAAGTTAGAAAAGCGATTGATGCATTAAAAGATGAAATTGATGTGCAAAAGATCACCGATGTGTGGAATAGATGCATTTCTGTTGCCGAATGGGATAAAGATTCGGTGTGGATTCATGCAGATTTACTGCCAACCAATATTTTAGCGCAAAACGGAAAATTAGCTGGCATTATAGATTTTGATGGCTTTGGGGTTGGCGATCCTGCAGTCGATTTGTTGCCAGCGTGGAGTATATTTACTGCAGAATCGCGTGATATTTTTCGCAAACAATTATGCGTTGATGATGCAACATGGATGCGCGGATGCGGTTGGGCATTATCTCTTGCTATAATAGCAATCCCCTATTATCGTAATACCAATTCAGTACTTGTTGCTATTGCCCACAAGATTATCCAAGAACTTTTGTCTGATGTAATTTTAAAATAATAAACCCAAATTAAAATTTATCATGAATATGTTTTGCAAAAGCAACGTCATCATGCCAATTCCCCTTGGCCTGTACTGTCCAGCACGCTGAAAGAATAATTCTTGCATAACATGCTTTTGCTAATCGCGTGCGGTCAATTTTTAAACTCTCACTAAATTGTGTAAGTCGTGCTTCAAGAATTTCAGGTACGTTTGGTTGGCTGGATAGTTCAGAAGGATTACACATAAATGCACCTACTTCATATGCGGCTTCTCCAATGACTCCTTTAGGGTCTATGGCAATACCATTACCGGTTGCATCGAGTAAAATATTATCATGATGCAAGTCACCGTGAAGTAAATGAAGCGTTTGGGCGCTCGATTGGAGTTCATCAACTATGATGTGTGCCTGCTTCACGTGATGTTGCAAATCATGAGGAATTTCTAATCGATTAAAAAGAGAAAACCAATTATTGATGGTGGTAAAGCCGGCATGTGAGGGTAATTGTCGGGCATGCAATTTTTTCATAACTTGGCATGCATATTCAATTGCAGCGTGTTCGTTTTGAGGGAAAAAAGATCGAAGGGTGGTTCCGGGTTCTATGTGTGTCAAAAGCATGCCATATTTTTGGCCATCTGATGCTAACAGCTTTACGCTGCCATTGCCGTTGTAAAATTCAAGAGCTTTGAGTTCATTTAAAAAATCACGAGAAGGAACTCCAATTTTTAATACGACCGGCGCATTAAAGAGGTTGCTATATGCATGAGCGACATAATTAAAACTTAAATTGTGGAAGTGAGCGACTTGTTCCAATTTCCAACGAGAAGAAAAAAAGTTAATCAAAGAAGGTAACTTTTTAAGCCACGCTGTTCCTTCTTTGTCCCAAGTTCGTGTTACATTTTCAATAAATTCTTTTGGCAAGTTCATTCGAGCTTCTTTTCCATATGATAATTGATAAACTTCATACCTTTTTCTCCATTACTTGCTTTTTAACCACCACAAAGCCAATGTGCTCTGCAGATATTTTGGCAGTGATACCGCAAGGCCAACACTGCAATGCATTATCTGAGAGAAAAACTGTGACGTTTTATCAAGGATTTAGTTGCGTTGAAGAAAATTCTTTTAGCAATTTATGAACTTCTATATGTCCATTGCCCTGAGCTATTTGCGCTGCAGTGACTCTTCTATTGTTAGTGATGTTTACATTAGCTTTATGTTGTAGCAAAACTTCTACCATTTTCTTGTGACCTCGTGCGGCAGTATCAATTAAAGCCGTTGCCCCGTCGATTTTTTCTTTCTGTTCAATATCGGCTTTATAGCTTAAAAGTAATTTTACCAGAGCGATATTTCCCTTTCGAGCGGCAAGCATTAAAGGGAATTGCGAAGTAACTAAACAAGAAGTATTGGGGTTAGCCCCGCCTGCCAAAAGTGCATGCGCTAACCTTACATCTTCTTTTTCAATAGCGAATAGCAAAGGCGTACGTTTTTCGGGTAAATTGCTATTATTCAGAAATGTTGTATCGCCAATATGCCTGCCCCATTCTATTACATCAGGTATAACATTATGCATATTATTAAGTATTGCGTCATTGAGGATATCATATTGCATGTAATGTCCTCGGTCTGTAAGATGAAAGTTGCGATTGATAAACTGCAAATATATTACTAACTCTTCTGGAATGTTGAGGCTGGAGTCAATATTACTCTCTCTGATTATAGTTAGAGCCGATATGAGTTTTAAAGAGAGCGGATTACGAATTCTTTTTTGAGCTTCAATGCTTGCAGATGCGGGCCTTGGGGTTTTTTCATATTCAGCCGACCTAATATGCCAGGAACCCATCGAAAAACAGTTTGAATAAAGTAAAAAGTTTATAATTAGCAAAGTTACTTTTTTTATCATTTACTAGTCCCTAACAAATCGAATTTGAATGGATGAATAGTGATTGAAATACTCATTAGAAATCTTTCTTAGTTAACTGAAAATCGGTTGCCGGTTTTTACTGCATTAAATGCTTGCAACGCATGCTGCGTGATTTCTTTAGGGAGTTGATTGCTATCAAACCATGCAATATTACTATGCCGATGCGGTTCTTTATTAAATGGCATGCCTTGCCATTTTGTAGCAAGAAAATAAAATCCCAAAATCTCTTTATTATGAGTCGGTGTTTTGCGCGCTTGCAATACATGCACCAATTCTAAGTCATCAAGATTAATCGTAACACCTACTTCTTCTTGTGCTTCACGAGCGGCAGCTTCAAGCAATGTTTCATTTTCTTCGACTAATCCGCCGGGAAAATTCCAACAACCATCCGCCCAATCAGTATTACAACGCTGAACTAATAAAAATCGGTCATCTTTTTGCAATATAATACCGACATATGCAGGGAGTTTAAACATTACTTTTCCTATGTGCTTTATCTTCATCCATAATAAATCTACCCATTAAATAATGAGCAAAATCTTTTTTGCGTAATAACAAATTAATATAGCCGGTTTTAATTGATTTGAGCTCTAATCCTTGTATAAGAGCAAGCATCTCTTGCTTAATATTTGCAATATTTTCTGCCGTATCGGCCATTAGTTCAATTTCGAGAAAGGTTCCGAGATCTTTTACTTCGTCGATGCAAATGGTGAAGTTATTGAAGGCATATGAAGTTCTTATTTTATCGACAACACATTGCTCATGGAATTGATTTACGCTTTCAAGGTTTTCTAAGCTCGCAATTGTCATCGGTTCTAAATTAAGGCTGACCAGCAATTGATTTATGGTTAGCAGATCTTTCTCTAGTAACGGTAATGTAAAACTATGTTCTTCACAATAATCTTGAATTGCTAAGTCTGGATTACCAAGGCATGCGCGATTAAATTTTATATCAAGTTTTTTATGGTTGCGGGTTCGAATGTATATACCATTTTTGTGCAAGTAATTAGTTGGGGTATCAAAGTAGATATCGATATCATTTTTGGTATGTTTTTTTTGTAGCGGCATTACAAATGATGCTAGTTGTTCTGGCTTAAGAACTTCATAACGAAGTTCAATTTCTATGATACTTTGTGCATTAATTATATGAGTCATAAGAATTCCGAAGATGAGAGCTTTTAGATTACACATGAGTTTCCTATAATTTTTGGGCGATAGTAAGAATTCTATCAGTGCGATCTTGAAAAAGTGGTGATCCATCAATATCGCACTGATCAATAATTTTAAAATTAGCTTTAGCCAATAATTCTTTAAGTTCGCCCGCACTGTAGATTTGCAAAGTTTTCACGCTCTTTGAAATTGTGGGATCTTCACCGGTTTTTTGTACCATTGAGATTGTATAAAGTGCTAGCACTCCCTCCGTACTAATCATAGCATATTGAATATCGCGAAATTGTGTATTGTTGGTTGTGGTTAACCAATCAACAGTCAGATCGGTGATATTGTTGTCTTTTAAAAAATAAGAGAGGTTAGCGATATCAAAGATATACAGCCCATCTTTTTTTAAATTTTTACCTATGTTTAATAGTGTTTTTTGAAAATCTTCTTTAGTTAAATGACCTATTGAATTGAAGATGGTAATTACTGCATCAAATTCTCCTATTTGAGCAGTACGCATATCAGCTTTTATAAAAGGAATCTTCAACTTGTCATTTTTTGATTTTTCGCGAGCAACTTTGAGCATTTTTTGATTGATGTCTGAACCTGTTAGAGTAAATCCACGGTGTGCGAGCCAAAAAACTTGCGAACCGGTTCCACACGTCAAATCAAGAACTGTTTTTACCCCGTGCTGCGTTAGTAATCGTTCTAAAGTTCGATTTATTGTCATTGAATGCTTTTCATTAAAAGCATCATAACTTTCAGCTTCTTTATCATAAGCCGATGAGGGAGCCGTTTTATGGCAAACGCGTTTCATAATTTACATTCCATGAGGGACTAAATCTTTAATTGTTATAGGTATTTGAGCAGTGTTACTACCATTCTTACAATAACTATATGTTTCATAAAGTTCTTTTTTTAAATAAAATCTAGCCTTTTTCTAAGACTGGTGATTCCGAAATAGAATGATAGAGCAGCGCACGCTAAGATTGCCAGCATACACAGCCAAAAGTTAATAAACCCTTCTTGTCCTAATAATGCGACACGAACCGCTTCGGTGATATAGATCATGGGGTTTATTAAATTGGCAAGTGCAAACGATGGTATTGTTTTATAGCTTGCCATCCACGAAAATTGAAAGCCGCCTAAAAACCACATCGGGAAAATGAATCGCATCCATACTTGGCCCATTTTTGCCATGTTGGGGACTCTGCTAGCAATCCATAATGCAAAGCTTGCATAAAATAAGTTTATGGCAAAAATTGCTAAAATCAGTTTAGGATAATTAACGCTGCTCAGATCAAATTGATTCCACAAACATAATTTACCGATCGGAAGCATTAGTAATGCTAAAATGGTATAGACTATAAAATAATAGGCGGTTTTGCTTGCCAGTGCTAGCCATGAAGGAATGGGGAGGGTGAGGTCAAAACTGATTACGCGATCTCCTTCAAAATCAGAAACCAGATCAACCACATTGCTATTTCCCATTTCAAAAAGTCCCGCCGCAGCAATGATTCCTCCGAGTTGGAAGACGCCAAAATCAGCCGCAAGTCCAAAAAATGGCATTATGTAAGCGGTCACTAGCGTAGTGAGTACTACCCAAATTGAAAGATCAATAAATTTATCTATAAACATTTGTTTAAAGATAATTAGATCAATAGTTACGAGGTTTTTGCATACATTAAAATATGATACTTTGTGCATAAAACACCTTTACTCTTTATTGGTATTCATCAATTCAATAAATACGTCTTCAAGATTTTTCTGTTTAAAATCAGCCATCAATTTATCCGGAGTATCAATGAGCTTAATAAGTCCTTGATCAAGAATCACCACACGATCTGAAAGTTTTTCAGCTTCATCAAGATAATGGGTAGTGAGCAAAACAGTAATACCATCTTTTTTAAGCTCCCTAATTACCTCCCATAAACTCCGACGAATATGCGGATCCAGTCCCACGGTTGGCTCATCAAGAATAATGAATTCAGGATTGTGTATGAGGCTGCGCGCAATCATAAAGCGTTGCTTATAGCCACCTGAAAGGACCTCTGCTTTTTGAGCAAGATAGCTTTCTAATCCAAGGCGCTTAGCAAGCATGACAATGCGATCTTTAATCTGATCATCACTCATGCCATATAATTTTCCGGCAAATAGTAAATTTTGCTCCAGCGTAAGGTGAGGATTTAAATTAGGTTTTTGAGGGCAATAACCTAAGCGTCTACGAAAACGGGGTAAATCAGTATAGATCGAGCTATTGTTATACAAAATGTCACCGCCCGTTGCTGGATGCAATGTTGCAATAATTGATGAAAGAGTTGATTTACCTGCGCCATTCACGCCGAGCAAGCTTAGAATTTCTCCTTTATAAATATCGAGTGAAACTCCTTTAAGGGCATTAATGGTTTTATTGGTAGCTTTATATGTTTTAGTAATGTTTTGAATCTGCAGCAAAAGATTCGTCATGGCATGACTCCGCAAACAAAAATTATAGAAAAAATAAGAAATTAAAAAAGATGATATCCGCGTTTAACCTCTATTGAAGAAGTAAACGGGATAGTTAAAATAAAGATTGGTAAGCAGTTTATGCTCGAACAGTGATAATTTTCATGGCACAGTGCCTTTTGATTAAAATAGACATTGTTGTAATACTAAACAAAGCAACGTAAAAATCAAGTATTCTTGATTTCTTCTATTATCTAATAATCTTTTGCCTTATCAATGAAGTGATTCATAAAGCTTAAGGTAATTCATCATTTTTAACTTTTTTTATTGCGCTTTCTACCCATTTTAATTCTGCTTCCATATGAGCAGTCGCTAAGCGAAAATTTTCGGTAATATGGCGTGGCCATCCAATCTCTGCTACTCGTTTTCGTATTGGAATAAGATGATTCATAGATTTAATATTTGCACGTAAACTATCTGCTTTATGTTCAAGCGCCAAAATTAATTCATCTTTTGGTAAACAATTCATAAAGGTTAGTGCAACTTGAAATGGATCAATAATCGGCTTTATTTCCCACCATTGCTTACGCAAAAGATCCATGAATTGTCTTTTTCCCGCTTCAGTTACTTCATACAAAATTCGTCCCGGTTTTTCATCTTCTCTGGATTCAAGGACTTTGATTAACCCTTCTTCTGACATTTTTTTTAATGCAAAATATATAGAACCATAGGCAATATTTGCCCATTGCTCAGCGTTCCATGATTCAAGTTCTTGGCGTATTTCATACCCATGCTTGGGCCCTTGTTGAACAAGAACCCCTAAAAGCAAAATCCTAATAGCTGACATTTTTTTACCCCTTGACTTATTAATTATTTTATACAAACTTGTATATAATATTACTCTAAAAAAGAGGTCCTGTCTAGGAAGAAAGCGCTCTTCCCGAAAATTCTAGGAGGTTTTATGGTAAAAACGAATTTTACCTGTAATTCTTGTAAAGATGCTATTCCTGTCATCCGTAAACCAGACAGTATTCTTGTCCACGGGGCAAAAGAACATAATTTAAAGAATATCTGTTTTGAGATTCCTAAAGGCAAGTTAGTTGCGTTAACCGGCCCATCAGGTTCAGGAAAATCTACTATCGCAAGTGATATTTTGCAAAAAGAATGCATACGTCAATACTTAGAATCGCTAGGAATGGTTACCGATCATATAGAAAAAGCAAAAGTAGATAGCATCATGGGATTATCCCCTTCAATCGGAATTACGCAACGTATTAGCGATTTTAATCCTCGTTCTACCATTGGTACTCGATCAGGTATTCTTACTATTTTAAGAAATATGTTTGCAGCTATAGGACATCAACCATGTACTGGTTGCGCAAAAGTAGTCAAACAACCTTTGCAAGATAAGCATCAACTAACCACCATCGAACTAGAAAAAGATGAAACAAATTCTTCTTCCAAGAAAAGAAAAATTAGTTATTTTGATTGTCCACATTGCGGCCAGCAATTAGAAAAATTGAAGATGGCTCATTTCTCTTTTAATGCATTAGAAGGAGCATGTCAATTTTGCAAAGGGATCGGTGAAATTTTAAGCGTTGATCTATCGCGTCTTATAAACGAAGAAAAAACTATTCGAGATGGGGGTATAGATTTTTGGAATGAAGCACTCGCAAAACACTATGAAAGCGTTATTGTAGCTGCCAGCAAACATTATAATTTTCAGTTTGATCCAAATCTGCCACTAAAAAATTATACAAAAGAACAGAGAAATTTTTTATTGTATGGAATCAATTATCCTGATTTTGTAAAAGCGCATAAGAATTTCACAATACCTAAAAAAGTAAGTGAAGGAAATTTTGAAGGAGTTGTTCCTCCTTTACTCAATCTTTATAAAAAGAATCCATTAAACGCTTCACATGATGTAAAAAAATACATTATGCATACCAATTGTTCTGAATGCAATGGTTTACGCTTAGCAAGATTGGGCAGGCAAATAACCGTTGGAAGCAAAACAATTATTGATGTGGCTAAACTTAATCTCAATGAATTATTCCAATGGATAGATAATTTAGAAAAAGATGTATCAAGCGATGAATTACCAATTCTTGCTGCTTTTTCAGATGCACTCAAAGAACGAACATCGCATTTAATAGAAGTTGGGTTAGAATATCTTACCTTAGATCGTACCCTTCCTTCACTCTCGGCCGGCGAATCTCAAAGAGTGCGTCTTGCGAGTTTGCTGGGCAGCGACTTAAGTGGAGTTTTATATGTTCTTGATGAACCAACTACCGGCCTACATTCTCATGATAATGCAAAATTATTAAAAACCATCAGAAAAATCCAAGAAGCAGGAAATACCGTTTTAATCATTGAGCATGATATGGATGTGGTAAAACATGCAGACTATATATTAGATATTGGCCCTGGCGGCGGAAGCAATGGTGGCGAAATTGTATCGAGCGGAACTCCTGCCGATATTATCGCATGTGAAAAATCTATTACGGGAAAATACTTGGCTAAAAAGCCTATTATTAATATCAATCCACCAGTGCGTAACAATCAAACATTAACAATCCGTGGCGCTCGGGAGCACAATTTAAAAAATATTGATGTTAGTATTCCAATAAAACAATTGGTTGTATTGACTGGTGTATCCGGTTCAGGAAAATCGACGTTCTTATTTGATATTGTCGATAAAGTTGCACGAAAATATTTATATAATGCCAGTGAAATTCTCGGCAAATACACTTCTATTGAAGGATTAAATAATTTTAATCGAGTGGTAACGGTCGATCAAGTCACCATCGGCAATGCAAAATCATCGCGCTCTAATATTGCGACTTATACAAAACTTTTTGATGTAATTCGGGATTTATTTGCCGCTTTACCTCAAGCACAACTACGAGGATTTAGTGCAGAAAAGTTTTCCTTTAATACGTCAGATGAACGATGCCAAAACTGTAATGGCGCCGGTACCGTGGCAGTTGATATGACCTTTATGTCCGATATTGAAGCTATTTGTCCTACATGCAACGGTATGCGATTTAATGAAGAACTATTAGCAATACAATTTCAAGGACATAATATCAGCAATATTTTGGATATGACCGTAAATGAAGCTATGCATGTATTTAAAAATGAAAAGAAGATTTTTGCTCTTTTAGATACTCTAAAACAAGTTGGATTGGAATATTTAAAGTTAGGCCAATCAACATATACCCTATCTGGAGGAGAAGCCCAACGAATTAAACTTGCAACTGAATTAGCCAAAACAGAAACCGGAAACACGTTATACTTATTAGATGAACCAACTACCGGCCTCAATCCACAAGAAGTAGAAAGACTCCTAATAATTTTGAAAAAACTCGTATCAAAAGGAAATACCGTCGTAGCAATTGAACATAATCTAGATGCAATATGCCAAGCAGATACCATTATCGATTTTGGACCTTGCGGCGGAATCGCAGGCGGTACGATTGTTGCAATCGGTACACCTCAAGAAATTGCTACCAATAAAAATTCATTAACGGGACAGTGCTTAAGAACATATATAATAGACAAACAGGAAACCAATGCTCATCATTAAACATATGATAGAAACAAAAGCTTCTCATGAAGCTATTTGGAATATTTGGCAAGATGTAAAAAATTGGCATACTTGGGATAACGTAACTGAGTACTATTCAATTGATGGGCCATTTCAACAAGGAACTAAAGGTACCTATAAAGCTAAAGGAGGACGGCAAGTACAGCTCGTGTTCACTCAGGTTGAACCTTTTAAAGTATATGTTGTAGAGTGCAGGCTCTTTTTAGCTTGGATTATTAGTTCTCATTACTTGAGCAAATCAAATGGGAGAACACAAGTCATTCAACAACTTGAAATCAATGGCCCTTTAGCTCTATTTTTTGCTTATCATCTTAGCAGCACGCTGAAAAAAAATCTTTTGATTGAGATGGCATCATTGGTAAAAAAAGCAGAAAGCATAGGATCTTAATATGAACACAACTTTATATCTTATTCGACATGGTCAAACTGACTGGAACCTTGCCGGAAAAATGCAGGGACAAACCGATATCCCATTAAATGCTACGGGAATAGGGCAAGCACAAAGAGTTGCTCATTCGCTTAAGAACAAGCAAATATCTTTAGCGGCACTTTATTCATCAGATTTACAAAGAGCTCATCAAACGGCGCAAGAGATAGCAAAAATCCTTTCACTTGATATCACCTTAGCGTCCGATTTACGTGAAGGCTATTTTGGAAAACTAGAAGGGTTAACCAAAAAAGAAGCACAAGATTTATTTGGATCTTATCACTATGAAGATATGCCTCCTGAGATTGGCGCTGAACCGCGCGATAAGTTAATCTCTCGAGTTATGAATTATTTAACGTATGTTGCTCATGCTCATTCGGGCAAACAGGTAGCAATTATAACACATGGCGCCGTGCTCGGATCAATTATCAACCATTTGGGACACAATTTAGAGAAGTTGCCGGAATTAACTAATCAATCTATTACTACCTTTACCTGGCATGCAGATCGTCAGCTTTTTGTATTTGAATCAATAGAACACGTATAAGATTTTCTATGCAACATGTATTGAGAAATATAAGCAGTGGTTTTTAGGATATTATTAAATATCATTACAATTCCAAACATAAAAGGAAAGTATGTTATCAAATAAAAAAAAGATAATCGCAATAATTATTTTTTTTACACTAAGTGCTGGTGCTTTTTGGTGGCATTACAAAATCAAATACGAAATTACAACGATCAAATCGTTTTCAGAAGTTGATTTTAATTCATTAGGTACAGATACCTTGGTAGTTTTTGATGTTGATGAAACGCTCATTCAACCGACCGATACGTATTTTATTAACGAATCATCATCACAAGCTCAAGCAATAAAAAAGAAGCTCATAGAAAGTCATCCAGAGATTAAAGATTGGCGCCCCTATGAAGATATTCTTATTCAGCAAGTGCAACGTCCTTTATTAGAGCCATTTATTATCGAAAAAATTAATGCATTACAGAAAATAGGTGTGATTGTTATTGCCCTCACAGCCATGAATACCGGAAAGCATGGCAGTTATGATCGGTTGGAACATTGGCGCTATGAGCATTTAGGATCATTTGGTTTTGAAGGCTCATTCAATAACATGATTATAGATTTTGAAATGAATGGCAAAAAGCCGGTTTTTTATAAAGGCATATTAGCGACTGATACATCGTCAAAGGGCCCCGCGCTTTTTGAGTTTTTAAAACGTATTAATTATATGCCAAAAAAAATTATTATGTTTGATGATACTAAAGACTATTTAGAATCAGTTGCGCAAGAAGCAAAAACTCATGGAGTGCTCTTTGTAGGATATTGGTACAAAGGTGCGCATGAAAAAGCATGGGATCAAGCATTAATTGAATATCAAATTGAGCATCTATTAAAGCATAAAAAGTGGTTGAGCGATCAACAAGCATATGAGTTAATCAGAATTGAACAGGTTCCAGCTTGTGTATAGTGAGTTTACATACTGCTGACTAACTCAGTCAATTCCTTAGTAATTTTAGCCTGGCGCAATTTATTATATTGCAACAGATTATCTTCAAGTAATGTTTGTGCATTGCGCGTAGCGTTATCCATAGAGATAAAGCGTGCAGCATGTTCAGCAAGCAGCGATTCAAAAATTAAATAATATAATTGTGCTTCTATGGTTTGATATGCCAATTGATCCAGCAATTCTTTAGGATTTTGTTCCCAATAATATTCGGCAGTAGAATTTGTTTGAGTATTATTTGCCAATGGACTAAACGGAATTAAAACCTGTTCATGGGGTTTTTGTATGAAAAAGGTTTTTAATCGATTACTAAATACCATGACGGGAGTAAATTGTGGTTGATTATTCATGAGGATGTGCAAAATTTGGTTAGCGATAGAACCAATCGTTTTGGCATGAAGATCTGGAAATTGTGCTACAACATTAAAGACAGAATTATCGTGCACATAATTAATTGCTTTTTTTCCTACCACGATAATTTGAATTTTGCCATTATTTTCAGGCTTTGAAATACTTTTTTCAAAAAAGTGAAATAAAACCGTATTAAAATTTCCACATAATCCTCGTTGTGATCCAATGAGAATAATTAATGGATTTTTTTGGTTACTTGATACGGTTAAAGGGCTTTGCCAGTCTGGCGCAAACTTTTGAATACGTTCAAAAAATTGTTGAGAAGTTGCCATATAATCAGTAAGGGCATCTTCTTTACTTTTTAAACGGCTTCGTGATGACATAGAAATGAGGCGCATAGCATGGGTAATTTTTTTGATAGTTTCAATTGCTTTGATTCTATATCGAAGCTGTATAAGCAGAGACATCGTGTACCTCTTAATATTTTTATAATCTGTATTTAATGTAATACTGAATATAATGATTGGCAATTAAACGGTAGGTAAATAGTATCTATGCATATAATTATTGATGGATATAATGTTTTAAAGCAAGTAATTCATCAGAATGCTATTTCTGAGTCGCAACGGCGTGGATTTATTAATGCCTTGGGTAGATACGCTCACAAGAAAAATCATACAATTACAGTCGTGTTTGATGGTGGGCCAACTACCTGGCCTTCTCATGAAAAGGACCATGGAGTTATCGTTACCTATGTAGGGACCAAACAAAGTGCCGATGACTATATTAAGGTTTATATTGCCAATAAGCGTCATGGAATTCTAATAGTTAGTTCTGATAATGAAATAAAGCGCGCTGCAGCACATCAAGGATTGATTTCGATTGATGGAGTAGAATTTTATAAAATGGTAACTGCTGCCCTACAATCATCAGTAAATAAAAGGGAGCAAAAACAGGTTATTAAGACGAGTGCGGAAGTTAATGAATTAGTAGATCAGCTCATGCGCCAAGAAAGTGGTGTTCTGTTTAAAAAAGAAGAAGATGAGGCTATTGAGC
Organism: uncultured Pseudomonadota bacterium; assembly: GCA_964591235.1. Taxonomy (GTDB): domain Bacteria; phylum Babelota; class Babeliae; order Babelales; family Vermiphilaceae; genus BTUB01. The sequence goes on along the minus strand of CAZPZX010000007.1, from coordinate 1,917 downwards.
GGCGCTCTAAAGGGGATAAGCCCTCTAAAAAAGAGCGTGAGTATTTGCAAAAGCTTAAGAAATTATAGGATTATTCATGAACACGAAAACAATTACCTACGGCTTGGAAGATATCCCCGCTATTGCTGCAGAACTTAAAGGCATGATGAGTTCTTGTAAGGTCTTTACCTTCGTTGGTCCTTTAGGAGCGGGTAAAACAACATTAATTAAAGAGCTATTGGCACAATGCGGAGTAACTCAAACTATTAATAGTCCAACTTTTACCTATATGAATGTATACGAAAATGAAAAAAATCAGTTGTTTTATCACTTTGATTTGTATCGTATCAACTCTTTAGATGAGTTTTTAGCAGCCGGATTTAATGAGTATATTTATTTGAACAATAGTTGGGCTTTTGTTGAATGGCCCGCGGTGATTATGCCACTATTGCAAGAAAAAGTATGCATGTGTGATATTGCCTATAATGATGAACAGCGAATAATAACAATAACTACTACTGAGAGAGATAATGAATTATAAAAGTCCTTTAGCGCAGCGTCCTGATTATTTAGTATGCACCTGTATGGGTGTTATGTATTCGGACATAATACATTCGATTGAAGAAGGAAATGATACCTATCAAAAGTTGCAAGATGCCTTATTGGTAGGAACTGGATGTAATAGTTGTGTAGAAGAGGTTAAAATGATCGTGGCCCAAGAAGTTAAAAAATAATTTATAAAGAGGAAACTTATGAAGCGATTACTATTAATCAATGGCGTTATTGTACTAAATTTAGTTGCTATGACTCCCCCGGTAAGCCCAGAAAGGGGATCAGCAAAAAGAGCATTAGTGTATCCTGATAGTATTAGTGAAGAAGAACAGAATGTACAAGTTCTTACGCCAACATCACCCTCAAAGCCAGCTTTTATGAGCCCAGAAAAACGGAGTAAAAGAAGTTTCACCCAAGAGCCTCAAGCGGGGCACTCAACTGAAGCAGTTTCAGATGCAGAAAGGCGAATCGCTAAAATTCCTACGCTTACACGGATTAGAAATAATTTTAATTACCCTATTATGATTTCATACCCGAGTTATCCACGTCCGACAACTGTTGTATTGTACGAAGGTGAAAAAGAAGAGCTTAAAGGTAATATAAAATTATCTGCGCCTGACAGAATTATGATTAACGCAAACAATAGAAACCACATTTTTGAATATTCAGGCAATAAGTTTATGCAGCATATCAATAAAACTGATAGTCGTACGATCGAAATTGATGCTGCAAAGGCAGAAATTATTGTTGATAAGTTAGGCGATATTTTTATAAAAGCTGTATCAGAATAAAAATCTACAAAATTTAAGTTGAAATATCGTCTAAAAGACACTATTATATTCTGCATAGGTTTGATATTTTTGGCGAGATTCCCGAGCGGTCAAAGGGGACGGACTGTAAATCCGTTGGCTCTGCCTTCGAAGGTTCGAATCCTTCTCTCGCCACCAGATTTAGCGTAAAAGCTTTATTTGGATGCGCCAGTTCTATCAATTCGCTGTCGCTAGTGCATGAGCATTTTCTCGCTCTAACGCTGGATCCGAATTATAAAAATGATAAAACTAATCAAAAATGCTTGCCTTTTGAAATTAATTGACCTACATTCTATGAGATTTGAAATAGCTTTATTGTTGAAATTATTAAAAAGTAATTCTTTTTAAAACGGTTTATTCGTTAATTTCGACCTAGGCGGGAATAGCTCAATTGGTAGAGTGGCAGCCTTCCAAGCTGTAGGTTGCGGGTTCGAGTCCCGTTTCCCGCTCCATATTGCCTCTTATAGAGCAAAACCTGTTTTAAAACCAAAGTAAGCAGGGCAAAAAGCAAAGTAAAGCAATAATTTCAGCCTGAAATGTAGAGAATTAAAGGTAAAATTAAGTGTGCTGGCGTAGC
>CAZPZX010000006.1:0-29476 GCA_964591235.1 uncultured Pseudomonadota bacterium | reverse complement strand
ATAGGTATGGGCCCAACGAATAACACTTTCCATTTCTCTAATAGAAAATTTTTGTATTAATAATTTAAGTTTTTCAAGAGTATTCTGTGGCTGCGTTTGATTCGTAGCACATACATTAAAGACAAATGTTAATAAAAGAGATAGAAGTAGTTTATTCATGTATTAACTCGTTGTTTAGAATTCATATTATACTTTATAACTACTTTTATTTAATTTAATTTAGCATAATCGAATTTATGCGTTATTCAAGCATCTTTGCATACATGAATAACTTCTGGTTCATAATTAGCAATAACATCTACTACTGAATCAACTGCTAAAAAACAAAAATGGGTAAAATTACGTTCTTCTGAAATTTTATATGATTGTCTAGACAGCCATTGTAAATATTCCGAATTTTTAATTTTAAAAAATGTCCATCGACCATAAAAATCAGAGCCGTATGCATCATCCAAAGTATCTATAGTTAAATAAGTAAATGTTTCAGTTGTTCTACGAAAAGAATCAACTGAATTAGCAAACTTTATTACCACTTTTTCTTGCTCATTTTTAGGTTGAAAAAGCACTAGCGAAAATCCTTCCAAACTTTCTGATACCGATTCAATATAATATTTATCAGCTAAATTATTAATTGGTTCCCATTTTATCCATTGTTCTCGCATTTAAGTTCCTTTAGTTCCATATCTAAATTTTATACTTTTTCTAGTATCAGGATTAAAAATTTCTAGTGTTGGACGTTTATCACTGCTTTTGTATCTTACATTGACTATTCGGCCATCTTGTAAAGTTCCTCTCATTCCATGTGGAATATCTTTAATCTCTTTTAGGTCTAACTCATCCAAAGTTTTAACTGCTTCTTCATATCCACCTGGCAGTTCAAACTGCTTACTGCCTCCTGAAGTTTTTTCTCCGGGTTTTGCATTCTTAATCAAATCCTCAAGAATCGTTTTCTGTCTTTCTTGTTTGGCAGTATCTTTATCATCCTGTGTAAAAACAATATTTTTATTATTTTCAGCCTGAGGATAATGAAATGTCAGCAGCTTTTTTTCAATATCCTGTAACATCTGGCTTTTCAGATAATTACCTTGCGCAATAAAATAAGAAGTTTTCTGCTCTTCTCGCTCATAAATATTTATACCGCATTTGCACAATTCTGAAGCGGTAATAGATTTAACGCGCTGAATCCATCCCTTATTATCTTCGACATCTTTTTCATAATCAGAAATTTGTGTTTCATAATTAAGAAAATCGTTAATATTACTTGTTTCTCTTAGTATGTGCGCGTGACTAGAATTTTTATAATAACCAAAAATTACTTTTATGACTTTTATATGATCTTCAAGCTTCTTTAAGTGAAATTCACAATCAACCACACGATCAAAACACTCAAGAATCATAGGGATAGTTTTTGGCGCATTATCTATAAATTGTGTCAATCCTTTAGATAATTGTTCATACCGATCTGAGAAATCTCTAAATTGATTTAGCAGAGCTTCAAAATGGACTGCTATTCCTATCTGTAAATCGTTTATTTGCTTCTCCAAACCTTTTATTTCAAACTCACGCAATTGTTGTAACTCTTGAGCTTGTTGAATAGTAAAGTTTTTTTCCTGATCTAATGAAGGATGATTAATCGATTCCAAAGTTAGATTTATGCTGTTTAAAGCATAATTAAGGGGAGATAACGAATTAAACTTATGAGTATAATTTTCAATATCAATTTTTATTTGAACAAATTGATCGCGCAGATGTATAAGCTCTTGCCTGAAACGTAAATATTTATCGCGCGCTTCGAGCTTAGAGGCTGAGTAATCTTTTTTTGCCAACGGCCTATTGATAAATCTTTCAATTTGATTCAAAAGAGGATTTTGTTTGCTTCTGGGATCTGAAATAGCATTTAAGCTAATACTTCCTCCAAGAGTAGTCTGAATAGGCTCTAAAAGAGTCAAATACTGCATAGCAATACGTGCAGCCTGTGCAACCGCGACGCTTGCATTATGAACTAAGATATTTTTAGGAGTAACATGAAATTGGTGTCCACTTACCGTCAGTCGATAAACCAACGCTTTTTTCTTGACCCGCTCAGCCGATATATTGTCGGAATTGTTTATAGATATATTACGCTTAGATACTAATTTTTTTGCACAAACCCATTCTTTTTTTGTTGCGTTCAAAAAACACTGCCGTGGAGCTGCTTCAACAATGTGACCATCAAAAACAAGGCGAATATGTTTTTTAACTTTTTCTTGTTTAACCTGTTGCACTAATTGTTGAACTTTATTTCCCTGATCATCAACACCAACAATAATGTCATATTGTTTAATCGTTTCTATAGATCTATATCCATGCGCAGTTAAAATTTGTGTATCTTTAAGAAAACCTTCTTTAAGTCTGCGGGTCTTATTTGAAGAATCAGAAAGAATAAAAGAATAGAAGAATAGAATTAAAATAGTAAAAAAATAACGAACAAATGTTCTCATCGCATGTCCCAACAAAGATGTTAAATATGAGCATAAAAAATTGCACTATTTTTGCATTAAAATATAACGTAGTCAAGCATTAATACTTTTTTGTTTTACTAATACCAAAACAAAATGTGTAGGCAAAAAAAAGGATTAAAGCTAATTACTTTTTTATTTTTTTAATGTCTCAAATGCCCATTGAATAAGCGCGAAAGTCTCTTTGCCAAATTCACCTTTATAGCGATCCGGATGCCACTGTCGAGCCAATTGGCGATAGGCTTTTTGTATATCTGCTTGAGTCGCGTTCGGGGCTATCCCCAATATTTCAAATGCGGAAGCATCAGGAGAAATACCTAGTTTCGCGTAAGATTGAACGGGAACATTTGGCCTTCCTGTTGGTGCGATTATAGGAGCTTTAGTCTCTGCACTTCCAATATGCGCTCCGTTTTGAAGCAGCAACACAACTATATCGTTACCTTCTGGTGTATTTCTTTTTAAGTTAGCCAGATCCAAAGCTGTTTGTTTTTGACTATTTTCTGCATTAATATTTTTAACAATACGTTGATCTTGAAGCATTCTACGTACTACATCTATTGAACCAACATTAATGGCAGCCATTAACGGCGTGTTTCCTTTTATATCAAAAATCACAGGATTAAATGAAGGATTATTTAGGAGCCAATCTACCACACGCAATTGCTTAAAAATAATTGCCCATATCAAAAGATGATAACGCACGGGTTTTCCGCCTATTTGACCTAGAGCAACAGCATTTATATCTAGTCCTTGATTGATCAATCGCTGCAATTCAGGAATATTACCAGAGTAAATGATATACACGAGGTCTGGAGCATTCGTGGGAGTTGAAACAGTAGCCGTTTCTAATGGTGGATTTACTGATGCAGCATGAGGCACTTTAGCCATTCGTGCTCTAATTTCTGGCTTCTTAAATTCTTCCAATATTTTTGTTGCCTTTTTTTCTAATGCATATGCATATGGCGTTCTTCCTTTTGCATCAGTGCAGTTAAGGTTGGTATTTGGATGCCTTATTAATTGCAACATGACTTCACTTTTTACACGAGCAAGATCCTCATTTTTTCTTACCAGTTCATAAATGCCCATAACTTCGCATAAAATATTAGGAAGCGGTCCTGGATTGGCACCGTAGTTGAGTAATAAACGAATCATTTGAAGGTCTTCGTCTTTAACTGCTATACCTAATACATTTTTGTAATTTGCATCAGCATTATTATATTTTAATAGCGGTTCAGCAACTTCTAATTGTCCTAAAGAAACAGCGATTCGCAATTGTTCATTGATAGAAGCACTCGGCTGCTGCATTGCGATGATTGATGAATTAATTATGAGAAAAAATATTAATTTTTTAAGCATATGAATCCCCTTCTTTACCATAAAGATATTCTATAGAAGAAGACATACACAATAATTATCGATGTTTGGTTACGCCCACACGGGGGCAAATAGGCGCAATTGCGCATGTTGAGCAAAAAGGAGAAATCGGAACACACACATTTTGACCCCATAAAACAATCAGATGATTAAATTCAATCCAATAATCTTTTGGCAAAAGTTTCATAAGAGCCTGTTCAGTTTCATCGGTAGTTTTCGTTTTAACCAGACCCAAGCGATTAGAAACCCGATGCACATGTACATCGACACAAATGGCCGGAATATCAAAAGCAACCCCCAAAACCAAATTAGCTGTTTTACGCCCGACTCCTTTAATTGATAAAAGTTCATCAAGATCCGCAGGAACTTGACTGTTAAACCGTTTAATCAAATCAGCACTCACGGCATGTAACAGCCGCGCTTTGCGCCGATAAAAGCCGGTTGGGTAAATCAGTTTTTCTATGGTACTGACCGGCACTTTGAGCATCTGTTCCGGGGTCCTGGCATACTCAAAAAGTCTGACCGATGCAGGAAAAGAAACAGTATCTTTGGTACGCAAACTTAAAAGGCATGAAATAAGCACTAGATAAGGATCTTTGCCATATTTTTCTGTAATCAGAAAGGATGCTGGCTGCATCATTCGTGTGGTTGCTTTTCGTAAAACTTCAATAATACGAATAGCACGATCTTTTTTATCCACCAGCAATCCTTATGACAAAGTTGATTCTCTATTAGATTAGTGTAATGTGGAAGTTATGGTAGAGTGACTTATGTGCCAGTTGGAGGACCATCTTCAGTCAAAAGTAATATAATTAATACGCTTAATATTACAAAAACATTATTATGCTTTAATATAAAAGCGTTAATGGACTGCCACCACAATTTAAGCATCTAAAAAACTCCCGATTTATTACTTAAGAAACTGTTAAATGTATTATAACTCCTTGATTTTTTGATAGCAACAATTTTCCCTATGAATAGCCTTTTTTCATTAATCGAATCAATCTTTGGTAGCTATCCTTTTTTAATTAGCATTAATACGATTTCTTTGTTAACTAAAATTTACATACTGTATGTTTTATGTTCACAGAATTTTCAATCTTCACCTTTAAAAAGGTCTAGAAATTATTTATTGTTTGTTTTACTGGGTGGAGTATTCGCAGATTTTGCATGGATCCTTTTATCATTACGTGAAACAATTTTATTTGAATCAAATTTTCTTATTCATTCGAGCATTCTATTTTTTATTAGATCTTCTTGGATTTTCTTTACTATTGAGTATCAAGCATGGGCTTTATTTTTAGAAAACTTAGTAGATCCATTAAGTAAATTGAATTTTAGACAAAAAATATTTATAACTATCACAACAACTTTTGCATTACTATTTTTATACACTGCAGTAATTTCTATTTTCTCTTTAAAGCCTTACTCTATACAGTTAACAATACAAGGAATGTTTCCCTTCTATGCAATCTTTATTTTAATGCCCTTTACATTACATGCTTCGTTTAAAAAATTAAAAATAAAAAAAGCTCCTAGAATACTTAAAAAGCAATTTAGAGTGCTTGTTCAATTTCTTATCATTCCTCGATTAATTTCAGACTTTATTCAATACTATCCATTTAGTTACTTTCAAGGGTATTTCACTAGCTGTTACTCAATAATCGGAATATCAACGGCCCTTTTAACGCTGGCCCTTTATTTTTGCGCACGTAAAATTATTGGTCTTCGATTCCTTAATTTTCAAAACCACGTTCAAGAACACCATCGTTTTAACTTCATCGATGGATTTAAAGACACACTTGAAGAGCTTGCCAAGGCAACCAGCATGAGTGAATTAGGACATATTAGCCAAGCATTCTTTAAAACGGCCTTTGAAATCCCGAGCAATCGCGTTTCACTCCATTTGCGTTCATTAAATCCTGAAAAGATATCTAAAAAAGAGATCAATGAGATTGAGACAATCACTGAGACCTTTTTAAGTAATACCGATCCTGAATTAGAAAAATGCGTTAATAAGGTTAAAATTCTTATTTATGATGAGATCGATTTTAATAATTTCTATGATCCTAACTATGCGGATCAGACGATTCTTAATTTCATGGATACGATCAATGCTGACATTTTCTTACCGATTTATAAAAATCATACGGTAATCGGATATATTATTGTCGAGCGATATGCACGCCTGAATGAATTTTATAGTAATATTGAACGGGATGAGATGCTCGTGTTTGCCAGCTATTTGGGCAACATCGTTAATCTCTTACAAAATAGAAATCTAGAATCACTCATTTATCAAGAAAAAGAACTTAAAGAAGAGCTCTATAAGAAACACCAGGAAGTGCATCAATATAAAGAGAGTATTTATTCATTCTTAAAAAATACTAAACAAAAAGATATCGGTATCATTTTTTATAAGCAACGCCATTTTGTCTTTGCCAATCAGGCCGCAAAAGAGATTATTAAAATTAATGTTAATACCCAGCAGGGCGCTCCTATAACCAAAGCCTTGAAGAGCATTGCGCAACAAGTTGAAGAATATAAGTCTCCACAAACCATGATCACTAAAAATAGTGATGGTGAGCGGATTGTAATCAGTGGTGTGCCGAATTTAGAAAAAAATCATGTGATTATCACCGTCTATTATCCGGATTTTTCAGATATTATGACGACTCAGATCAATCATTTAAAAGATCCGAGTATGTGGGATTATCTGCTTTATTTAGAAACCACCAAACCTGGCCAGTTAATTAATCAATTGATACCGGGGTCAGGTGAACAGTTATTGCAGTTTAAAATTAATCTGATGCAAATTGCACTCAGCAAAAAAGCGTTATTGCTTGAAATGTCTCCCGATGATTTAATGCCAACGGTTGAACTGCTCCATCATATTAGTATGCGCACGAGTTTGCATGTACTTACGCTACAAGGGCCCAGCAAAAATAATGATATTGCTATAAAACTATTTGGAATCAATCCAATTTACGGTATGGCACCGGAAAATAGTAAGCCTCTTTTAGAAAAATTGGATGGCAATGGCACTCTCTTTATTCAAAATATCGAGTTTATGGATTTAGAGACGCAAGAATATTTGGCAGAATTTATTAAATTCGGTTATTACCATATCTTCAAGAGCAGCTCTAAGATGACCAGCTCTGCGCGCATTATCTGCTCTACTAATCAAAACTTACCCTTATTGGTACAAGAAGGTGCCTTTAGCCAATCATTGTTTAATGAGTTAAAAAAGACATCTTTAAGTATGCCGTCATTATTAACCTTACCTGAAACTGAACTGGCAGATTTAGCACAAGGACTTGCTGAACAAGCAATTAAGCACAATGATTTTAAAACGATTTTAGATCTAAATCAAAAAGATAAAAATAAAATAATGCTCAATAAACCAACGAGTGTTCAAGAACTAAAAGCGCGCGTGCAACAACTATTGAGTCAAAAAACAAAAGAAGCGCAGATCGATCAAGAGATTCATTTTGATCCGGCTTATGATATTTCCGATCCGGATTTAGTGATGGCAGCACGTTTAGGTAAACATGCATTGCGTGATCAACGTATTATGATCATGCTCTGGAATAAATTTAAAAATCAAAATAAGATTGCTGCATTTTTGGGTGTCAACCGCTCGTCGGTAAATAGACGCTGTCGTGAATATAACTTGCTCTAACTTTCTATTACCTTTATTTCTAACTTATGTTAGAATTCGTGGCCTAAGCGGTATGACATGTATTTTTTATGTGCTTGGTGGCCAGTCTGACAATAATGCCAAAATCAATGCAACGAATGGTTGCGTATAGATCACTAAGTTAACGAATCTATTCATGTTCGTCCCCTTACAAAAAATTGAAAAAAAAGTGCTTAACTAGGTAGTAGTATAGACTGTCTTTTTTACGAGATCAATAATCATGCTTGGCATATTTGGTTTTTTTAATACGCCATTATTCTTATTTTCAACCATAATAGTCTCAATCGGATTAAAAAGTTTTATTCTGGGAATTTTGATTCCACAAACCTTTAGATCGCCTAATACGCAACGTAGTTGTTTGTTGTTAATCATGGTCCTTGCAGGATCTATGTTGGGTGAATTGAGTTGGGGGATAAAATTAATTAGATTTTTATTTTTACCTTCCATTCCTTACCCTGTTACCGTTTTTTGTATTCGAGTAGCATGGGCTTTTTTAATTATTAAATATCAAACACTGGCTCTGTTTGTAAAAAGCTTAGTTGAAAAAAAACTACAGCTATCTATCACATCAAAACTATTACTCACTACCAGCATTGCAATTTGCTCATATTATTTAGCGATTGCCTTATTTGAAAACGCATTAACTGATGAAGTGATTCGCAATTTTGCCTTTAGTAATTCATCATCGATCTTCACCGATTATCTTGAGTTCACGATGATGAAATACACCATTTACTACATTCTTTTTGTCTTGATTTTACCGAGCATCTATATTGTCTTTAAAAAAATACGCTCAAAAACGTTGCCTAAAATTCTTGATCATCAGATGCGCATAATCCTTAAATATTTGCTATTGCCCTACTTTTTTGCAGAGCTTTTAATTGCGCTGCACGCAAAATTTGCCACCATTAAACCGTACACATTTGCAATCGTTGGTTTCTCTGCATTGCTTCTGACTTACATTGTGTATTACAGCATTCGCTATATCATGGGCTTACGATTCTTAAACTTTACTAACCATGTTGAATCACACCATACTTTTGATTTTGTTGATGATTTTAAAATCATTTTAGAGCAATTAAGTTTTGCAACATCGGTACCTCAACTTATTCAGATAACTAATAGTTTTTTCAAACAAGCATTTGATATTCCTCTCCGCAAAGTTAATTTATTATTACGCAATCCCATTCATAAAGATTCACAAATTACTAGTCTCGATTCCCACATAGAAGAGTTCTTAACAACTCATAGTTCAGCCGTTTGCGCATATATCGCCGAACATAAAATCTTAATTTATGATGAAGTTGCATTCAGTAATTTTTATGAAGAGCATCAAACCAGGGACACTATTGTACATTTTTTGAATCAGATTAATGCAGATATCTTTTTACCTATCTTTGAAAAAGAACGAATAATTGGCTTTATTGTCATTGAAAAAGGAGCACGCCAATCACAGTTGTATAGTAATGTTGAGCGCGATGAGATGCTATTATTTGCTAGTTACCTGAGTAATATTATTAAGTTGCTCCAAAACCGAAATCTTGAACATTTAATTCACCAAGAAAAAGAGCTCCATGAGGAATTATATAAAAAACAACAAGAAATCAGCAATTACAAAGAGAGTATTCGCTCATTTATAAAAAATGCTAAGCATAAAGAGATTGGTATTATCTTTTATAAATATCGGCGGTTTATATTTGCCAATCAAACGGCTAAAGAGATGATTAAAGTGAATATTAATATTCATGAAGGGCATCCATTAGCACGCGCATGCAAACAAGTGGCACGACAGGTAGAAGAATACAAATCTCCCTATACCCTGATGGTAAAAGATATTAATGGGACGCGCTACAGCATCTCAGGCGTCTGTAATCTTGAACAAAATAACGTCATTCTCATTATAAGTTATCCTGATATCGCCGATATCATTACACGCCAATTAAATGTATTAAAAGACCCTTCCAAGTGGGATTACTTATTATATTTAGAAACAACACAACCGGGGCAACTGATCAATCAATTGATTCCCAGCAACGGTGAAACGCTCCTTAATTTTAAAATTACTTTATTGCAAACAGCATTATCTAAAAAGGCAACATTACTTGAGATGCCTGAGCAAGATATTATGCCGATGGTTGAATTGCTTCATCATATTAGCACGCGAGAAACCTTGCATACGCTAACACTATCAGAAACAACCAGCACCCCTAAAATTGGTGCAAAATTATTTGGTATCAATCCCCTCTTTGGCATTGCCAATACAGAAAAACCATTGCTGGAAAAACTTGATGATAAAGGCACCTTATTTATTCAAAACATTGAATATCTTGATCGTGAATCGCAGGATTATTTAGCTGAATTTATTCAGTATGGCTACTATCGCATCTTTAAAAGTGAACATAAGGTGAGCAGCAATGTACGTATTATTTGTTCAGCAACCCAATCATTACCTGCATTAGTAGAAAAAGGACTGTTCTCTCCGGCACTTTTTAGTGAACTGAAAAAATGCAGTGTTACTTTACCTTCATTGAATGAACTGTCTGAAAAAGAGATTACTGAACTCGCTCAAGGATATACCGAGCAAACACTTAAAACCCATGATCTTAAAACGTTATTTGAACTGACAGATAAAGAACGCTTAAAGCTGATGAGTTCCCGTCCGGTTAGCTTGCAGGATTTAAAAACACGCGTGCAACAGCTGATGGTTCATAAATCTAAAAAACATAATATTGAACAAGAGATTCACTTTGATCCGGCCTATGAGATAACCGATCCGGAATTAATTCAAGCAAGCCGCTTAGGCAAACATGCCTTGCGGGATCAACGCATGATGGTGATGCTCTGGAATAAGTTTAGAAATCAAAATAAGATCGCTGCATTTTTGGGCGTGAATCGCTCATCAGTAAATCGACGATGCAAAGAATATAATTTAGAGATGTAAAAGCCCTCATTGCTGAGGGCTTTATTTATTATAAACGAGCTTTTGGTTGTTCGTTTTGATTTAAAAGCTCGTTATAAATAATGTTTAATAATAAGCCATGCCTTTTTTGAATATCATCTCTTCGTTTATTTTGTTCATCAGTGCTAAATCCATCTGCTATAAATTTTGATTTTATGCTTCTGTACGCTTTGCTCGTTAGATCATGTTTGTTTGCAGCTTCATATTCTTTGGCAAAATCAAGTCCAACAACTTTTTTTAGTTGTTCTAGTTTTTCTTTATCATTAATATCTCTTACTAGAGAAATATTTTTGGGCATTGCGTCTAATTTTCTTTTCAAAGTATCTTTAAAATTTAAATAATATTCTTTCTCAGGAGTCATAACGCTCTGTTCTTGACGACTATATAAATCTTGGCGTTCTCCCAATTGTTCAAATAAGTACCCCATTCCAAATGCAGAATTTATTGCGCCTGCAAATAGCAATAATAATAATGATTTTTTTAGCATGGCATTTCTCCATTATTAAGTTATAAGTCCCCCCATGGGACTACTCATACTTACTATAACAAATTACCCCTCCAAGAAACAAGATTTTTGCCCTATTTATAAGGCTTTTTTTGAGTAAAAATAACCATAAAACCATTGAATTTTAGAAGTTGAATTTGCTATTCTTAAGATGAAAAGAGGAAATAGTATGAAAATAGCTCAAACTGGAATAAGTTTAGAAATCAAAATAAGATCGCTGCATTTTTGGGCGTGAATCGCTCATCAGTAAATCGACGATGCAAAGAATATAATTTAGAGATGTAAAAGCCCTCATTGCTGAGGGCTTTATTTATTATAAACGAGCTTTTGGTTGTTCGTTTTGATTTAAAAGCTCGTTATAAATAATGTTTAATAATAAGCCATGCCTTTTTTGAATATCATCTCTTCGTTTATTTTGTTCATCAGTGCTAAATCCATCTGCTATAAATTTTGATTTTATGCTTCTGTACGCTTTGCTCGTTAGATCATGTTTGTTTGCAGCTTCATATTCTTTGGCAAAATCAAGTCCAACAACTTTTTTTAGTTGTTCTAGTTTTTCTTTATCATTAATATCTCTTACTAGAGAAATATTTTTGGGCATTGCGTCTAATTTTCTTTTCAAAGTATCTTTAAAATTTAAATAATATTCTTTCTCAGGAGTCATAACGCTCTGTTCTTGACGACTATATAAATCTTGGCGTTCTCCCAATTGTTCAAATAAGTACCCCATTCCAAATGCAGAATTTATTGCGCCTGCAAATAGCAATAATAATAATGATTTTTTTAGCATGGCATTTCTCCATTATTAAGTTATAAGTCCCCCCATGGGACTACTCATACTTACTATAACAAATTACCCCTCCAAGAAACAAGATTTTTGCCCTATTTATAAGGCTTTTTTTGAGTAAAAATAACCATAAAACCATTGAATTTTAGAAGTTGAATTTGCTATTCTTAAGATGAAAAGAGGAAATAGTATGAAAATAGCTCAAATAGGCAGTTTTTTACTGCTTTTACTATCTATATCCGTAAGTGCTATGCAACGGCCCCCTGAGGTGCAGCAAAAGATTGATGCTATTAAGCTTCAGTATCAATTAAGCCAATTCCCATCACAAAAAGTATAAGCCAATTCCCATCACAAAAAGTACCTGTTTCTTGTTTAACCCAACAAGAAATTAATACGGGTCTTGCCTGTTTTGTAAGCGGCTATCAAAACGTGTATGTAACAAATACACAACAAATTCCTTCTTTTGATAAAAATATTCAAGCATTATTTGCTCATCTTAATGTTGCCCAGATTATAATTGGCAACGAAACTATATTCTTTACTCCCAATGGCAAAAGAAATGCATTATTATTAGCAGAATTAAAATTAAATGAAGCGATTACTCGCTTACAGCCCCAGTCGGTTTCTTACCCATCTAAAAATCAATATTTAGTACGTACCTTATTAGGCTATCAAAAAGAAGATATTAAAAAGGCGTATATTGAAGAAGCCTTTACCAATTGGTATGGAACGGTTATTAAAGGACCTGCATTAGATGCGATTAAACGCCAGCAAACGCTCAATGGATTCCAGCAAGATATTTGGCAAACTACGAGTGACTATACAAAATATTTAGAAGATAAATTTAATGCAGAAGAATGGTTACAAGATCAAGGCAATAAAGATATTCAGTACCTTGAGACACAAGTTGCAAACCTGAAAGCTCAATTAGCCCAAAAAACAAGCTATTTACAACGGTTAAGAACCTGGTGGTCTACCATTCCAGCATTGAAATGGACAGAGTGGTGGAAATAATAGGTTAATTTATACTAGTATCGATATAATTATTTTATAAAGGTATATCGATGAAGTTCATAAATAGTCTTGGCGCACCTGCAGCAATTGGTCCATATAGTCATGCCGTATCAGCCAATGGTTTTATTTTCTTAAGCGGTCAACTTGGCCTTGACCCTCAAACAATAACTTTAGTAGAAGGTCTTGAAGCTCAAACCCATCAAACATTTAAAAATATTAAAGCAGTTCTTTCAACCCTCAATAAAGATTTTTCTGCCGTAGTTAAAACCACTATTTTTTTAGTCAACATGAATGATTTTACCCAAGTAAATATTATTTACGCCGACTATTTTGGTGATCATCGGCCTGCACGCAGTACGATTGCCGTTGCACAATTGCCCAAGGGTGGTTTGATTGAAATTGAATGTGTGGTCAAGGAATAAAGCATGCAAGAAATAACACAATTGCAAAATCATAAAGATGATTTTATTACCTATTTGCGCATAGAAAAAAATTTATCTGATCACACCGTACGCGCCTATGAGAGTGATTTAAAACAGTTTTTTAACTTCTGGCAACAATTAGGGCCGGATGATAAAAAACTGCTTTCAACCCGCCAAATTATTGAACGGTATTTAGTAAATCTTTTTCACAAAAAGATCGATAAAAGTACGATTGCGCGGAAATTTTCATGCTTTAAATCATTTGAAAAGTTTTTAAAAGCACAAGGAATCGTTTTAAAATTAAAACTTCAGCGACCTCGTTTAGATAAAAAATTACCCATCTATTTAAGCGTCGATGAGATTTTCTATCTGCTTGATACGATCGCCGATGATCAATTGCCTACCAAAAAACCTGCGCGCGATAAAGCGATCTTTGAGTTGTTATATGCAACGGGTGTGCGTTGCTCAGAGCTCGTTGCAATCAAATTTAAAGATCTTGATATGAATGGAAGAACCATTCGTATTATTGGAAAAGGTAAACGTGAGCGCATAGTATTATTTGGTCAAAAGGCACATGATAAACTACAACAATATTTAGATAATGAGCGTCCGCGACCTGCTGATGCAAGCGAACATCTATTTTTAAATAATCGCACCCAGCCGTTAACAGTCAGAACCGTGCAACGCATATTTGAGATGTTTCGCAGCTTTTTAAAATTTGAAAAGCAGATCACTCCCCACAAAATTCGTCATTCATTTGCAACTCATTTGCTTAATCAGGGTGTTGATCTACGCACGGTGCAAGAGTTGCTCGGCCATAAAACACTTTCAAGTACTGAAAAGTATACGCATGTAAGCCTTGAAGATCTGACAAAACTTTGCGACACTATTCATCCGATGAATAAAATGAAAAAAGATCCGTCGCCTTAATTCTTGGGTAGTATGAATTACGAGTCAAATATTCTCGCTCAAAAACTTAAACTCACTTCCTGGGGTTTATGCGTTGCAATACTTTTTATCATATGCCGTCTCGTTCAACTACAAATAATTCAGCAACATAATTTTTACAAAAAAAGTCAGAAAAACTTTTTACGCGTTGAGACCATTGCACCCTTACGCGGCAATATACTTGATTGCAATAATCAGATGCTTGCCACCAATCGGCCGACCACTAATATCTTTTGGCAAGGAACGGGCCTTGCCCATTTAAACACTGCACAAGAATCGGCATTGCAAACATTAGAGATTATTTTAAATAAGCCATTACTTAATGATCCAAAAATGTGCGACCAGTTAAAATATGCTGAGCGGCGGTATCAAAAAATAATGCTATCATCAGACATCTCTTTTGAACAACTTTCGCAAATTGCTGAGCAACTCTCCGATCAAAAAAACATTCTTATTACTACTCATTTCAAGCGCTACTATCCGTATAAATCGTTAGCCTGCCATATGCTCGGGTATTTAACGCGTATGGATATGGACATGTTTGGCAAAATGGGACTTGAAAAGATTTTTGAAGATACCCTTAAAGGTGAACACGGTGAAAAACTTAAAACAATTAATTCTTTTGGCAGAAATTTAGCGGAAACCGAAGTTAAAAAAGCATCACCGGGCCAAAACATACAAACGACTTTAGACATGAATATTCAAAATATAATGGAAAAAGTATTTCCTGAAGAGTTTGTCGGGACGTTTATTGTTATGGATCCGCAAGATGGTTCCATTTTAGGTCTTCTTTCTCGTCCTAACTTTGATCCCGCGCTCTTTTTAGAACCAATACAGGAAGAGGATTGGCGAAGCTTACAAGATAAACAGCCCTTTTTAAATCGTGCATTTAACGCGTGTTATCCACCCGGATCTATTTTTAAATTGATCACCGTCAGCGCCATGCTTGAAAATGGAATCATTAGCCAAGATAGCTGTTGGAACTGTCGTGGATATGTAGAATTTGCAGGACGACAATATTTTTGCAATAACCATCAAGGGCATGGGTACTTAAATGTTGAGCAATCATTGGCACATTCATGTAACGTCATGTTTTTTGAAACTGCAAAAAAAATAAATGTTGATCTGTTTGCCGATTATGCTCACCGATTTGGGCTAGGCAAAAAAACAAACATCATTTTCTCAGAAAAAGAAGGATTAATTCCAACTGCAGCATGGAAAAAAAAGGTTAAAGGAGAAAAATGGTGGCCGGGCGATACCCTGTCGGTTGCTATTGGACAAAGTTATTTATTAGTTACTCCAGTACAAATTGCCTGCATGATATCATCAATATTTACCGGTTATTTAGTCACACCGCGTATATTATCAGCCGAACCTATTATAAAACAGCCGCTCAATATTCAATTAGAAACACGCCGTTTTTTACAACAGTCGATGCAAAAAGTTGTTAATCAGGGTACCGGACAACGGGTAAAACGGGTTAAAGATATTAAAATATATGCCAAAACGAGTACTGCTCAAACCAGCTCACGCGAGAAAGAAGACCAAGGTGGTGAGTTTTTAGCGCATGGTTGGTTTGCCAGCTACATGGTTTACAATAATGAGCGCCCGTTAACATTTGTCATTCTAGTTGAACACGTTAATACATCGCGCGTTGCAGCCGGTTTTGCTGCGCAATTTCTTAGTGAATACAAAAAAATGATCGATTCACGGCATTAACTCTTTTGATGTAACAGTAATTTTTCAGTAACGGCATAGTCAGCATCAGAAATACAACTTAACTCTAATGCAGTATAGCCATGACTGTTTTGCGCATCCAAATCACTACAATGCATGAGTACATCTATCGCTTCTTCTTGTCCTTTTTTAGCAGCTTGATGAAGTGCCGTGTTTTTAAAGGATGACGATCCTTTGCTCGGATCGGCACCTAATTGCAATAGAGCATTGACCAATTCACCATTTCCCCGCCGCGCTGCGGAGCGTAACATACTGTCTTTAAATTCATCCAATGAAGCCCCAGCTCTTATGAGCATTTTGGTTATTTCTTTTGCGGCAGCTATCTTTTCTTCCAACTCTACACGTGCACCGGCAGCTTTGGTAAGCGGTCCACATCCTGAATGATTCTTTGTATTGGGGTCAGCTCCTGCCTCTAAAAGCAGTTTAACCGCTTGAACGTTGAAATGTCCGGCAGCTACTAGTAGTGAAGTTTCCCCCTTTAGATTCTGGATATGAACATTTGCACCCATACCCAACAATTCTTGTAATGTATCGATTCTATCTGATAATGAAGATGCAAGATGTAAAGGAGTATCACCAGTATCACTACTCGCTCTATTAATAAGATCTTTTAACAGACAACAAGAGCCTATTTGTGCGGCAAAAGCCTTAATTAATTCTAATCTAACGAGCTGATTATTATTATTAATAACTTTATGAAATATAGTTTGACTCCATTTATTCGTCTTAAACAGATTAGCATCATGATTCAAAAGGATCGCAACGCATTCCAAGCCTTTCTGATCATCTATCTGAACCAGTTTGTGAAGTGGAGTATCCCCATTCATATCCGCAACATCTGCATGAGTATGTTCTAAAATCGAACTAAGCGCCTGAGCATCTGCCTCTTGGCATGCAAGGAATAGAACTCGATCAGCAATCTCCGGATCTTTTTCTTTATCATGATCTATTAATCTTTTGAGCATTTCCATATCATGCAAGCGAGCAGCTTGATAGCATGCCGATAAACAAATACCATTAGCTCTTGCAGATATCTCTGTTTTTAATAGATAGCCAATAATCTCTTCAAGCTGCTGTAACTTTTTAATCTCGGCACTTTTTGCGGACATACCACGTAAATAAACAGCATGGCCTAATCCCTTTTGCCACATTTCCATCACTACAGAAATTGGGTGCTTAATAGTATCTGGAGACTCTTTTAATAACGTAAGAGCAATATCATAGTACCCGCAACGCAATGCTGCTGTTAAAGCAGACTCATCATCGTCAGGGAACGGAATATGGGGATTGAAAAACGGCGGTTTTTCTTCCAATCGTTCAAATGTAATCATCGGAAGGTGTATTAAGAAACTCACACACTGAGCTCTTCCTCTGCGCGCAGCTTCTACCAGCGCTAAATTCAGAAAATATTGAAATTCTCTTATTTTGGTAATGTCAGCCTGGGTATTACGCGCCCGTACTAACTGATCGAGAATAACGAGTGCCGTTGACTCATCAGGAGCACGAACTGCTTGTACGAATACATTATTAGATTGACGATACGGATTACACATATATACATTTGCATGTTTTTGCAAAATTTTACTAACACTTGCACAATCGCCAATACGTGCAGCAATTGCTAGTGCCGTATTATATTCATGGTCAGTTGTATTAACCGCAGCATATGGCAAAATGATATCCACTGCTTCTGCATCTTTCAAACTAACGGCACGCATTAAGGGAGTAATCCCTTTTTTATCCGCACAATTATAATCTAAGGTTGCTATTCCCTTAAATAGCTGCAGCAACCTTTTTCTTTCTTCAGTAGAAAGACGCATCTCGAGTGCTATGCGTAGCAAACAATACCCCGATTTATCATCACGTGCATTATACTTGGCACCCCCTTGCAATAAGCCTTCAATTACTGATGCAGACGGACAAAATCTCATCACCTGAAGAATAGATTTATCTTTTTCTTCTTGGGATAATAATCTAAATTCAGTAAGTCTTTTTTCTTTGAGCGCATCATCACTAAACTCCGCACGCAATAATTCAGGATTTAGAAAAGCAGTAAGACATATACGATTAGGTAAGCAGACAGCTTTTTTAGACGGAGGCTGCGCTGAAAGTTGAACAACCATGTGGTCAATAAATTCAGCATCTTTACAACTATTATCTACTGCGTATTGCTCTTTAAGCAGTTGCTTATACATCCGAGTGGAATTGACCATCTCAGCAACTTGATCCGCACGATTATCCCTTGCTTGAACACGCGCCGAGGCTAAGTAAGTAGGCAAAAGTATTGTACGAACATCCGGATCTAATGTTTGAAAATATAATTTTTGTTTATCAGATAACTGGCTGTCAGCTTCTGATGGTTTATCCATAGCCGCTAATGATAATGTAAATAGTAAAAGTAATAATGCTCTGTACATATGTCCCCACCCTTTTTAATGAGTGTGCATAAGTCTTTAACGTAATTGCTAGAAATTAAAAAAATGCGTATTAATTTTTTTAAAAGGGTGAACGACCATTAAGATGTGAGTAGCTTTTATACCATGCAATCCATGTTGATACTAACGAGCCTAATCTCATTAATCCATCATGGTATGCAACATCATGAGCAGTCATATCATGGCCAATACTGCTTAATAAATCGCATCGGGTATTCATTGCAATAAACCACGTTATTGGCCAAAATTGAGGAGCAAGCGAATCAAAGTACGCACTCAGAATTCCAGTGCCTGCACCTATTAATCCGCCAGCAAGAACTGATCGCATATATTTAACTGGAATAGATTGGGAAGGATCGCTTATACAATCGCTCAACCCATATGGCTCTATTTTTGTCTCAGCCTTCAACCTTGAAGTGCAAGCGAGAAGCATAAATAAACACATCATCTTTTTCATAGTTCCCCCGTTATAGTTTAGATTAGGTATTCTGAGCATACGCATATGCTTACACCCTATAACAAAGAAGAAACAATTGTGAATAGATTCCTTTTAATGATTAAGCTTTTTTCTAAGGTAGTAATTGAAAGAACTTAGACACTATCAGCGGAAATAGGAATTGAAAATTCAGATTTATTAATAGCAACAAACCACGTAACTAAGGCCAGCATAGCCGATACATCAAGCATAATACCTGCATCATTTTGATGCGCTTCACGCACTAAGGTATTATGCACCAATCCCATTAACAAAAAGGTATTTTTGTTATATCGAGGGGAATATTTATTTAACAAACCCAAACTAATACCAGTACCCGTTCCAATAGCTGCTCCGTTCATAATTTGAGAAAGTATTGTTGGGTTATCTGCGCGTATCATAGTATGAGCAGCTGGGATTAATAAAAGACCAACGATGATGAGGAACAGTTTTTTCATGGTATCTTTTGAGCTGTATGGTTAAAAAAAAAAGGCAGAATCAATGGAACTCATTGACTCTACCTTTAAAAATTTTTATTAAATTTTTTATTTCTTTTTAGCTGGCTTGCTTGCTGATGCTTCTTTAGTAACTGCAGCAACTTTTTGCGCTAAACGACTGATTTTACGAGCAGCTGTTTTGCTATGGATAGTGCCCTTACCTTTTGCGCGTGCTAATTTTGATTCAGCATCTTTGAGTAAGTTTTGGATTGTTTGCACTGATTCATTTTTTTCAATAGATGCAAGAACTTTTTTTACCGCAGTTTTAATTGAGGTACGACGTGCTAGGTTACGCGCTCTGCGTACTTCATTTTGACGTGCTTGTTTTTTTGCCGATTCAAGATTTGCCATTCAAATTCCTTGTAAATTAAACAACTTTTTTAACTTTGCCTGCTTTTAAGCATTTGGTGCACACTTTTGCATTACACACTTTACCGGATGCATCACCCGCGTGTGTAAAACGCATTTTGTGTACGTTTGGATAAACCCAACGCTTAACGCGGTTGTTTGCATGGCTCACGAGATTCGCTACTTGTGGGGATTTACCACACACGGTACATATTCTTGCCATTGTTATAGATTCCTTTGCTACTTCATGCCCTCAAGCCTTGAGGGCCGGGACAGATAAAATTTTATATTAAACTGAGTAATTTCTAGTAATCCCGCGGAGTACAATTAGCACGTCTTTTAAGGATTTATTGATAATTGTACAATAAAAGGGATTTTTTTCAACGTGTTACTGCAAAAAAGCCTTAGTTAAAGGTATGGACAGTACGCGGAGTGATTTCCAGCAACTGGTAGACCTCTTCCGCATAGAGCGTTTCTTTTTCAAGAAGCGCATGAGCCAGCTTCTCTAGCTTATCCTTATTCTCGGTTAAAATCCGCTTTGCATCAAGATAGCATTCATTCATTAACGTATGAACCTCTTCATCAATTTTAAGGGCTGTACCTTGGGAATATCCAAAGCCATTTCCTTGCTGATTTTCACCATAAACGATTGGACCCATTTTAGAGGACATACCAAAATAACAGACCATTTTACGGCCAAGTTCCGTTGCCTTTGCAAAATCACTATAGCAACCGGTTGTTACATTGCGATCTTCAAAGACCAAGTCTTCAGCGGCACGGCCACCCATAGCAACCTTAATAGAAGCAATCAACTCACGTTTGGTTTGCTGATATTTGTCTCTTTCAGGAAGCCACCAGGTAATACCAAGAGCTCTTCCGCGAGGAACAATCGTCACTTTGTGCAATGGCTCAGTATCCTCAGGCATGCTTAAAAGCATAAGGGCATGGCCTGCTTCATGATATGCCGTAAGCTTTTTCTCTTCATCGGACATCAGGATTGTTTTAATCTCTTGACCCATCATAATTTTATCACGGGCTTCCTCAAAATCCTTAACTTTAACCGTTTCTTGGTTATATTTTGATGCAATTAAAGCCGCTTCATTAATGATATTAGCAAGATCAGCGCCTGAGAATCCAGGGGTTCCCCGTGCAATTTTAGAGAGATCTACTTCGCCATCAACCTTTACCCCTTTAGCATGTAAACGTAAAATCTGTTCACGGCTGGTTAAATCAGGGAAAGGAACCTCTATGCGCTTGTCAAAACGACCCGGGCGCAAGAGCGCTTTATCCAAGACATCAGGACGGTTGGTTGCCGCCAATACGATTACTGAGCCGCCGGTTGTGCTAAAGCCATCCATTTCGGTTAATAGTTGATTGAGGGTTTGCTCACGTTCGTCGTGACCACCACCTAAACCACTGCCACGATGACGGCCAACGGCATCAATCTCATCAATAAAGATAATACTTGGAGAATGCTTGCGCGCTTGAGCAAATAAATCACGAACACGTGCTGCACCTACCCCAACAAATACTTCAATGAAGTCTGAACCACTGATGCTAAAGAACGGGCAATTTGCTTCACCTGCTACGGCTTTAGCTAAGAGGGTTTTACCGTTACCCGGTTCTCCCACCAGCAATACGCCGCGGGTGATTTTAGCACCTAATTTACGATATTTTTCAGGATTTTTAAGATAATCTACCAGATCTTTAAGCTCTTCTTTAGCCTCAGTTGCTCCCGCTACTGAATTAAAGGTCTCTTTAATGGTAGAAGGCATAAACATTTTGGCACGGCTTTTGCCCACAGAGAAAATATTTCCCGGGCCGCCACCGCCATTTCCATTGCTTAAGTTTTTAGCTTGGCGATAGATAAACCAGCCAACTAAGAGCAATCCACCCAATGCTATTAAAAGCATCGTGAAATACCACATATTAAACTGATTTCCTGAATTCATAATGGTGAACTCAACGCCGTGATTTTTAAGAAGATCAAAATCTTTGCTGTTTTCAGCGACCACGGTCTCAAAATAGTTGCCATCTTTGAACTTGCCGCGCACATCTTGGCCACTGATGCTTACCGATTTAACTTCATCCTTTTCTACCTTAGAAAGGAAAGTTGAGTAAGGGATTACTGCCGTTGTACGAGTATAATCGGTTAAACGTGCCAAAATTAAGATACACGCAACCATAAAGGCAACGCCAATAATCAGGTTTTTCGGCCCACCTTGAAACTGATTCTTCTTATTATTTTTGTTAGTATTGTTCGTCATCGTCTACCTAATTTTTGTTAAACTAAGAATTTTTACTAATTGAATATATTACGCCAGATTTTGGCATAAATACACGCATTAGGCATATTATAGATGCTAATAGTATAGAAAAAAGAAAAAAAGTTGTCGATAGCAGGGATTAACTTATGGTTACGGGGTACTTGCTTGTTCAACTTCTTTGCAATCACCAGAAAGTTTTACCACAATCCGCTTGAATCTAAGAAACGTTTCAAGATCAGCCAACTTTGGACCAAAGAGCCTGTTGTACTCACTGACAACGTCAATTGGTCTTGTAGGTGAAATCGTGTATGTTTTAGTTCCATCAGAAATACTAACATGTGGATCGTAGTGTTTTTTGGAAACTTTTTCAAAAGGATCACATCCAGCAGCAACTAAGGCTTGCACAATCACCCATGCTTTATTTTTTTCTGAAATATCTTGCTCTGAACAGATTTTTTCAAGGACAATAGTTAAAGGAAAGTCACTTATACTTTTTCCAGTATTTGATAGATTCTTTTTTCTACTCAAAATTGCCTTAACCAGCTCAGGGTTATTAAGGCGCACCGATTCGGGTAAAGGATACAAAATTGATGAATAAGATCTATTAATAGGATTAAAATATTCTTCCAAATCCGCTCCATGTTCGACCAGCACCCTTGCATTTGCAATCGCCTTACATTGTAATGCAACTCCTAACAAGGTATAGCGAGAGCTACAGGGCATCAGCATACGCGAATAATCCTCTTGCCATGAAAATGAAGGATCGATTTGTTTATGAACAAGAAAATGCGCTAAAAGAGGGGCATACTCTTCTTGCGCAATCAACTCGTGTGGCACTCTTTTATTACTCGCATCGCTCTGGGCATGATCTGCTACTCGTTTTTTTAATAGCTCAAACTCTTGCTCTACTGTTTTTCTATATGCTTGGACTTTTTGATCGATCAATTTTTGAGTCAATCGTTTATATGCCTGGTCTTTATCATCCATTGCAAGAAGCGACGCGCTCATGCCTATTAAGAAAAGTAGTTTATTCATTATTTGCCTTTCTTTTGATGCTCTTCAAAAAGTGCTACTAATTCTTTTTGGTCTGTTGCTATCGCAAGTTGTAAAGGAGTCAGTATTCCTTTTGTAGACTTACTCGGAACATGTATGTCTGCTCCGCAAGATAATAATTTACGGATTAACTCATACTGTTTAGGGTTTTGACCTGCACTGGCAAAATGTCTATTACCAATGTAATTGTTTACTTGTCGCATAAAACAAGTCCATCCCTGCTCAAGCGTATTTATATCAGCCCCGTTTTGGACTAGTAGATAGATAAGAAACATATCAACTTCTCGACAAGAGTGTGCTATTCGAGATAATGGAGAGATAAAATCTTCTTTCTCATCTTGGTCAGGGCGAGGAGGTGTCTGATTGCCCAAAAGAAGTACCGACTTAACCGAAGGATTTGCACCTTTATCTAATAATAAACGTACCATCCCTAATTCATTATTTTGTCTAGCATACGCGATCGCTTGCGTAAACAAGGTCTGTTTATATTGGCCCGATTCACCCCAAAGAGAATAACAATTTACGTTAATAATTCTTTTATCTAGAAGCGCTTTCATCAGAGGAACATATTCGTACGAACAAACTTGTTTTACTTTCGAAAACACCGCAGCATCAATTTCTAATTTTTTTGCTGGAGACAAACTTAATAATTCTGAAACAATTTTTTTCTCTTTTGGCTTTCTTAATGCTGAAACTTCATCAACAATTCTGTCTGCGTGTTGTTTCATTTGGGCAGCAGGTTTATCCATGGCGATCATGAAACAAGGAACTAATACTATTAACAATATTTTTTTCATATTATGTCTTGACTATAGGATATTCATTATACGTAGTTGACCATGCTGGATAATAACAGCTTTCTTTGAATTCAGTCAGATGCGTATATTTACCCGTAATAATATTATATAAACTTACTTTACTTGTTTTGCCATTATCATAGGGACACATTAAAAATGTACCGCAGGGAGACCATACGCATTCATCTTTTTGAACAGTATCAAACGTTAATTGTTGATGCTTTTTAGTACAAACATCATAGCTAAACAGCTGCATCACGCCGTTTACCAATTTTGCGTATCCTAATTTATTGGTGTGCGCACAGTAGGTTGGTGATACGCAATAACCATCAGGTGTAATTTGAGTTAACTCTTGAGTGTCGATCTGATAGCTGTAAATTTGCGGTTGGCCATTTTGGAAATCTGAACTAAAGAAAATCTCTTTGCCATCAGCACTATATGCGGGGGCAAAATTATTGCCATTATTGTTGGTCAAATTTTTTAACTGTTTGCCTGACCATCGATACAATTGACATTTACCCGAACCGCGCGTTGCGCAATACACCACCGACATGCCATCGGGTGAAAATGAGGGCAACATATTAAGTCCATCAAAATTAGATGCCACTACGCGTTTCTTTTTCATATCTGATGCCATCATACGCATATTAGCATTGGTGTTTTCAGAATAAAATAGTAATGGTCTATTTGCATCATTATTCCATCGGGGCGATACGTTAATGGTCGGCGTAGAAACTAATAGTTGGGCATTACTGCCATCATAATCGGCAATATAAAGATGTGTATAATGCGATCCATTTTTTTGAGGAACCTCTTTTGCAAATGCAATTTTAGTACTAAAAAATGCCGGATCATTTGTTAATGTTTCATATACTGAATCAGCAAATGCATACACCCATGCACGCTTTACATCCCCGTGCTTTGCTACTTTTTTGTTTTTAATCATCTGGCCTGTTGAAACTTCAAATAAATGCCAATCATAATGCCGGGGATGGTTATGAACAAATAAAATGTAGGTGTAATCAGTTTGTGCTAAGGCTTCCTGCTTTTTAAGCATTCGCTGATTAAAGCACGTAGTGACACTGCATTGATCTTTAAATTCAAGTGCTTTTTTTAACAAATCGACAAATTCATTTAACTCAAGCGAAGGTTGATCTATGATGCTCACTAATATTTTAACTTTTTCATTTTTTTGCGCATTGGATACCGATAGATTTATTGATTCAGGGTGGATTTGTGTACTAAAAATTAATACACACATATAAAAAAAAATTCTTTTCATGATCAATACTTTATGGTTTAAAGGTAATGAGTATCTCTTTTCCATATGCCCACGAGGGCGGCTGTAATTGTGCAGCTGCACGACGGGCTGCACTATCAAATAATAAAATTTTTGATGGTTGCTCAAGAACAATCTGATTATTCTGACCATCATGACTCACGATAATTTTTACTACACATTGCGCATCTGAACGGATTCCAGCCGGCGGCGTCCAATGCGCTGCCATTTCATTTTGAATAAATTCCTGTAATTGCAAGGCTTCCATTTCTGCCTGCCCTACATAAACAACATTCTCTACATTCTGATCAACATTGGTTGCAACTGAATTTTCAGAAGTAGCATTCGTTTGCGTTTCAACCTTTTGCGCTTCTTTTATTTCTTGCGCTGGCTTAATTGGCTCAACATCTTTTGGTTTAACTTCTGGTTTTGCAACTTCTGCTTTTGGAATTTCTTTTTTTTCAACTATCTTTTTCGACTCAACGATTTTTGAAGTAGCTTTTTTCGCTTTTATTTTTTCTTCTTTATTTTTCTTTTTTGATGCAGCAACAGGCTTAGGATTTTTACGCGTAATGATGGTAGTGCTTGGGCCATTATCGATTTTGGTTTGAGCTTTTGGAGCAGCAGATGAAGACGATTTGAGTGAACTCGCGCGTGCACACGTACTTTTTTGTGCAGATTGTTTGATACTTCGATGCAATGGCATGTACACAATTTTTGCATCGGTATTAATCATTGTGCTTGAGATAATAACGTTATAAACACCATTACCTTTATACACTACAAACAATGCAAATAATACAAACAGATGTCCCAAGCATGAAAAGATCCCAACGCGCGCAGCTAATGATAATCGTTTAAACCAATGAAGTAGTTGCCAGTGCAACACGATCAATACCCCCTACCGATTTTATCTCATCTACCAGTTCAACCACGTTGCCATAGGAAACGTTTTTGTCCCCTTTTACAAAAACCGTTTTATTCTTTTGATGTCCGATTTTTTTAGTTAATTGTGCAACTACTTGATTGCGCTCACAAGCAACCCCATTCAAATAATAGCAGGTCTTAGTCCCTTTTTTATTTCCTTCAGTTGCAACATGCACCACTAAATCTTCATGCACACCTTGTACCTCTTTAACTTGTCCTTTTGGTAAATCAACTTTAATTGAGTTATTAATCATGGGTGAAGTTACCATGAAAATAACCACCAAAATTAAACAAGTATCGATGAGCGGTGTTAAAGTAATTTCCGGAATTGTAGAATGTGCTCTTTGTCTACGGCGTGATGAGCGTGCCATACTACCTCCTTATTGATGCATCAAACGATGCGCAACAAATACAAAACGATCTGCTAAGTTAACATATTTTTGTTCAAGATTTTTTATTTGTGTATTTAAATATACAAACATGACTAATGCAGGAATAGCAACCATAATACCTGCCAAGGTAGTAATCAATGCTTCTGCGATTCCGGGTGCAACCGTTGCAATATCAGCCGATTGCTTTTGACTAATTCCTACTAATGAATGGATCAATCCCCACACGGTTCCAAATAATCCCAAAAGAGGAGAAACTGCTGCAGTCGCCGAGAAAAAAGGCAAATAACTTTCTTCGTTAGTCAGCTCATCATTAATTATTTGATCTGCATATTCCCTAACCAGCTCACGATCTTCACCCGTTAATCCAGTGCGACCATTAGTGCGTGATTGTTCTAAAACAGATTTTAAAAAAACCAAATTTTTATTAATAAATTGACCGCCGCTGGTATTATTTAATTTATAACCTAATGCGAGCAACTCATCCAAACTTCGCACGCGATCAACTTCAGTAATCGCCTGATCAATTTCTTTATTCTTCTTGCGGATTATAATCCATTTATAAAAAAATAATGCCCATGAAATAATCGAAAGAATTAATAAGACAATTAAGACACCTTTGCAGATCGCATCGGATTGAGCAATCAGATGCCATAGTGCATTACCAACAAAAACTTGTGACATGATAATAACCTTTTTTTATAAGAAAATTTTTCATTTTTAAGTTTAACAGAGGATAATTGCTATTAAAATCTTTTTAATAATTTATTTTTCTAAAATTCTTTTTATTAATTCTTGTTTATCTACAATGCCATCCTCAATTTGTATCTCATATGCTTTCTTAACTAAACGCCCCATTTGAGGTCCTGGCTCAACAAATTCAGCAATATCACGGCCTTGAATAATTGGCTCTTCAGGTTTGTATGCGATATTTAATTTTTCTGCTTGCTCTAAGAAATCTTCAATGTCAGGCAATGGTTTATTCAATGGCTCATGAGATGCTCCGTTACGACCACTTTTGTCCGCCAAAGCAACTTTGGCAAGTAATTCCATGGTAACTTCAGGAGCCAATTTTAAAGCAAGACGTTTATATGCGGGAGGCTTGGCACCATTTCTTGCAAATAATCCGGGTGCCATATGGTGGCGCACTATTTTTGCAACGGCATCAATTAACTCAACGCGACGCGTAAATCTCTTAAGCAATTTCTTTGCAGGATCAACACCGGCATCCTCATGCCCTAAGCTGCGCCATACGCCATCAATCATTCGAGTAGTAGTAACTTTTCCTAAGTCGTGGCACAAAATCCCATAGAGTGCCATCAATTTTTCTTTATCATTGGCATAGGTGTAACGCGGTCCGGCGTCTATCGCTTGCATGGTATGCTCAAACACATCTCCTTCCGGATGCCAATCGGGATTTTGAGGCACATCAATTGTTGAGGCAAGTTCCGGTAAAATCTCTTGCAATCGTCCAATCTGCTTAAGCCAGCGAATTCCTAATGACGGCCTTTTTGATTTTAAGAATAATTTATCAAACTCAGATTCAATACGTTCAACCGATATTCCCGCCAAAGACATTTTTGCACAAATATCATTAAGCTGTTGATCAGGTTTCATTTCAAATCGGCTTATAAACTGCATGACACGAAATAAGCGTAACGGATCTTCAATAAAAAACTTCTCATCGGGTGTACGTAAAATTCCTTTTTTTAGATCTGAAAATCCACCCCAGGGATCAATAAGCTCAAACGTCTTTAAATCAATACCCATAGAATTAATAGTTAAATCTCTGCGCTTAAATGCATCCGCAAAATTCATATGCGGATCAATCTGAACTTGTGGATGCCTTCCAGAACTATCTTTTCGCGGCAAAGACCAATCAATATCTAATCCATGCAAGCGCAACACCCCAAACGATTTACCCACTAAACTGACCGGTCCAAAGTGTGATAAAATCTCTTGAAGTTTTTCAAGTGAAATGCCATGAACTTCAATATCAAGATCTTTAGTTGTTCGTCCTAATAGAAGATCACGCACTGCACCACCAACTAAAATGGCTCGACCTTGTTCACCTGCTATTGCATCAATAATCTTATGAACTAGAGGAAACTGTTTAAGCAAATTTTGTAACACACTTTGAATACTCGATTCAATTTTTGTAAACTTCATATTATTCTTATAAAAAGGAGTTTAGAATGCGTTTAGTATCTCTTATCTTAAGTATTTGTACCATTATTTATACTCACAGCACAATCGCTGACTTTTCATTTAAAAAAATGTATCGCACTATTATTCCGCATAAAATGCATCAAGAAACCGTGTATGAAGAGCTAAACCCACAAAAAGCAACCATCTTGACGGTAAAAAATAAACAAGGAAACGTCAGTATTAAAACCGATCAGCACCAAAAGAGCATCTATGTTAAAGCAACTAAAAAATCCGCAGAACCGGAAATGTTGCCAAAGATTGCATTTAATCATGAAATAAAAAACCAAGATATGATTATTGAATCAGCGTATAATCCTGATGAAGTTGATGGATATATCGATCTAGAAATTATTGTCCCCCAAAAAATGGCATTTAATGTCAGCATACAAGAAGGCGATACCTATATTAAAGATGCCAACGCCCCTTTACGCGTTAGCACACAAAAGGGTTCCATTACTTTAGTAAATCCTTGCAATTCGGTTGATGCACAATCACACGTAAAAGGAAATATCGCGCTACATAAGCCTGCCGGCCGCATTAAAGCAGAGACCAACCATGGAAATATAAGTATTTATGACGCACAAAGTTCGGTAGTTGCAGAAACTCAAACCGGTAGTATAGAAATGTTTGCAAAAGATGTTCCCTCAACCAGCACCATAAAATTAGCAACGGGTAGCGGGAATATTATGCTACATTTACCTCCGGATGTTAATGCTGATTTGCAAGCTTCAACCAAATATGGCACGGTCACTTCTGACCATTTTATTACTTTAAAACCCCAAACTACTCAATTAAATAAATATGCCTGGAAACGCATTCAAAAGCAGGTTGATGGCACGATTGGATCAGGAGAGGCG
>CAZPZX010000005.1:0-31120 GCA_964591235.1 uncultured Pseudomonadota bacterium | reverse complement strand
CAATATTTGCAGCTATTGCTTGATGAATCGATTATTAAACAAAGAACGGTGGTTCAACAAGTGTTAATTAATTATGATGATCAAGAAGCGTACATTTCTTTCGACCGTGTGCCTTGGCACAAAGAATCATGCACCACAGATGCATTAATGATCATCGAAGGAATTTTAAGAACTATTAAAATAAATGAGCCACGCATTAAAAAAGTTAGATTTTTAGTAAATCATCAGCCTATGGTTAATAATCACCTTGATTTTTCTAATGCATGGCCTATTGAGGGATTTTTAGCGGCGTAGATTATGCTTTAGCTTTTGCGGCTACTGCTTGAGTTGCTACAGCTTCTTTTGTGCTTATTGTTGTTTCTTTTTTTGGGCATTGAGGACATGCGCATGTAGCTATGCATTTTGCATCGCATTTGCAGGCATGTTGAGTAACTTCTTTTTTAACTTCAGTCACCGCTTGTGGTCCAGCAGAATAGACGGATGCAACAGCGAATGAAAGTGAAAAAATTAAACTTTTTTTCATAAAAAACCCTTTTTAAAAGTATTAATAAAAAATTCCGTATCACATCTAAAAACTATAACGCAATAATTTCTTTAAAATTATACTAAAAAATGCTATATCAATGACTTATTACTTTCATCTGTAAGATGAATAGAAGCAATCAAAAAAGGAAAGCATGACATATAAGCATTTTTGCTTAACGTTTATGAGCACTATCTTTTGCATAAACGCACTAGCTGATCAATTTAGTCATTTTGCCGAAGCTCATAATATTTTAGATCGACAGCAGCGTATATGGGCAATTCGTCCCTATCCGGTTGATCTTTCTATCTTTGGATATGTTAAAGGCGAAGGCATTTATGATTCCCGTCAAAATTTTGAACTACGCGAAGGCCATTTGCTTTATTTTCCCCTCAAAAAGTTACCAGATGTAACGGGCGCCGATATTAATGCACGCGGCGATTTTAACGAATACGCTATTCAAACCCGTTTTGATATTTCCGGCAGGGGACCCACTATTGGTTGTATGGAATCTGGCTTTGTCATAGAAGCAGAGTTTTTTGGCAGAACTGATGCAACAATTGAAGCCTGTGATGTGCGTTTTGCTTATTTAGAATTACGCTCAGATTTATGGGAATTTCAGGCAGGTCAAAATTATCACCCTATTTGCTTTCCGTTCGAGTCACCCGATACTATTTCATTTAATAGTGGTATACCGATTGCTCCCTTTGCACTTTGTCCACAATTTAAAGTTACCTATCATCAAAATAATATCGAATTTATAGCCGCAGCCATAGGTTTCTTAGGTGATCGTCCGTTTGGATTGGCAGGAGGCACTGATAAAGTTTTTCGAGATGCAATGATGCCCGATTTTTATCTGCAAATACGCCACAAGCAAGACGAAGATAATTATGTTGGTGTTGGCTTTGATGTGTTACGTATTATTCCACGGTTAGTGACCACGAAGAATTACAAAGAAGTTAATCCGATGACCAGTATTTGTGCAGACTTATTTACCCGTTTTGAATACCAAGATTATGTGATTTACACCAAATCAATATATGCACAAACTGGAGGAATTTTTGAACTTATTGGCGGTATAGGGATTCACAGCGTAGATCCGGCAACTGATAAACGCACGTACACTCCTTTACAAACTTTTGCCTGTTATGCCGAACTCATAAAACAAGGAAAATGGGAACCTGCTTTATTTATAGGAATAGCTAAAAATCTGGGGTCATTACGATCGATTATCCCGGTAATCGAATCTCAAGTTGCTGTTTTTGGCATAGGCACGGATATCGATACTGTCTTTCGTATTGCACCGCGTATGCGCTGGTATTTAGATCCATTTATCGTGGGGATTGAATATGAATATACACGTGCTACTTATGGCACGCTCGATTCTAACGGCCATGTACAAAACACTACCCCGGTTGCCAATAATCGCTTTTTATTTGCCACCTATTATGTTTTTTAATAAAAAAAGGAACGTATGAAATTGTCTTCACTCACTTGGTATCTTCTTTTGTTATTTTCAAGCGCACTTCTTGCCGATGAGTTTAGTGCTATCGCCGAAAAAGAAAATATACTTGGTCGGCGTGATGCCACCCACCGATTTTCTTTACAAGAAATACCGATGAAAATTGATATTTCTGGATATGTTAAAGCAGAAGCAATTTATGATTCCCGCCAAAATTTAACTGAACGTTCCGGTCAATTTTTATTTTATCCGCTTAATCGTTTGGAAGATGTTCAAGGTAAAGATATTAACAGCCGAGGCACGTATGATGAATACGCAATTCAAACTCGTTTTAGAATCGAAGCATTCGGACCCGAAATAGGTTGTATGGACAGCCGAAGTTATATCGAAGGTGATTTTTTTGGTAGAACAGATGACACTCTCAATAGTTATCGCCTCAGACATGCTTACCTTACATTAGAATCAGATGAATTAGACTTTCTGGCCGGACAAACATGGCATCCTATGTATTTTCCAGTAGAAGCTCCCGATACCATATCATTTAATACCGGTACTCCTATAGATCCATTTAGCAGAAATCCACAGTTTAGAATGGTTTATCATAATGAATATCTTGATATTGTCGGAGCAGCAATGGGCTGGACCAACACACGGGGACTAGGCCCATCCGGTAGAAGCGATAAATATTTTAGAGACGCAAAAATGCCTGATTTACATTTGCAAGCACGTTATAAATGGAATAATGCTGATTGCTATATTGGTGCAGGTGTTGATCTCATGCGCATTTGCCCTCGACTGGTTTCTAATAATAATTTTAAAGAAGTAAATCCATTTAGCATGTTTTCTGCAATCGCTTATTCACGTTTGGCGTATGATCATATCGTTTTATATTCAAAATTTTGCTACGCGCAAAATGCAGCGATGTGGGATATGATTGGAGGTTATGCAGTGCATACCCAAGATCCAATAACGGATATTAGAACTTATACTCCTTTGCGCACGATTTCATTTTGGTCAGAGCTCATCTTTCAAGGATGGATTGAGCCGGCATTATTTATTGGCTATGCAAAAAACTTAGGTGCAAAAAAAACTATCATTCAAAATATCGGCTTAGAGCCAACCGTTTATGGCATCGGCACTAATATTAAAACATTATTTCGCGCATCGCCCCGCATTCGCTGGTATATAAAATCATTTGTTGTGGGGGCAGAAATTGAATATACTCGTGCTGCGTATGGAACATTAAATAATTTTGCAGAAGTTGAAAATACACATCCGGTACACAATACCAGATTTTTATTTGCAACCTATTACATTTTCTAAAGAATTGCTTAGCCGCAAGATAAGTACTTGAGTCTTGCCTCTTAAATCAAACTCTGCTTATCTTAAAACCAGTCGACCTTATAATCTTTCTTAAAAAAAGGAACTGGTATGGAACAGATACCTCATTTATCAAATCATTTTCAAGGATTACTCCTCTTCTTATTCGGATTAGTTTTATTCTTAAATGTTACTAATCTGTGGGTTATCGGAACCAAAGCAATTCTTATTCTGGCATCGCTGGGGCTCATGGCACTTGGCTTCATGAAAATGGATGGCCATCGTAAACTGAAAAAATTGGTAAAGAAATAATAAGGGGGCTCATAATGAGCCCTTTTTTTGTATTTAAAGGATGTATTATGCATAAACATCTTAGTACTTTTTTAGTAATTATAGCTAACAGTATATCTATAGTTGCGTTCGCTATGGAAAAGAAACCTGAACGAACATTTCCTAAGCTTTTGTCTCAAGAACTTACTCCCGCAGAACAAGAAGCACGGATTGATAATTTTAAAATTATCAGTGCAGCACTTCATGTTAAGTTTGCTTTATCAAATGACAATAGTTCGAATATAGTCCCTAAAGAATTCAAAAATATTCCCCAAAATTTAGATGCCTTGAAACGAAAAAATGAAGATTTAGCTCGTGTTCATGAAAAAATACGCAATAGCTATACCCAATTCAATAAACGATCTCAAGAAGGCGCTTCTAGCAATAACAAAAAAAATACCGAAAAATATGCAGATCTTGATGAGCTCATTGCAAGTTTAGATGTTTCCATTCCACCATCACAACATCAACATACAGAACAAGTTACTTTTGAAGTATCTAAAATAGACTTGGTATCAATGCTTCAAGATATTAAAAGAAAATTCTTAGAAGTTTCACAATCTGCAGAAACTTTTTCATCCAATGATCCTAAAGTTAATCCCGATTTTACTTTTCAACTAGAAGAATTAGATAAATTAGCTAATGGACTGGTACCTTATTTAAAACTAAAGTCAGAAGAAGAGAAAATTCCTGCGCTCACCGGATTAAAGACTCTTGTTGCAAGCACTCTTGAATTAAATGCAAAAATAAAACAAAATAATAATAAAATTACACGTATGACTGCAT
The DNA here is from genome assembly GCA_964591235.1 of uncultured Pseudomonadota bacterium. Lineage (GTDB taxonomy): Bacteria > Babelota > Babeliae > Babelales > Vermiphilaceae > BTUB01. The sequence continues at coordinate 26,699 of CAZPZX010000005.1, read as the reverse complement.
ATCGCGCATATAGTGCAAGTTTAGAATCTCTTCAAGAAACACTTGAGTTAGCAAAATAAATAGAGCGGCTCTTTGAATTTCACTCAGAGCCGCTTTTTTTAGTTTTTCACTTCCTTATTTTTCTCAATAAATCCTGAATTACTGGTAACGATCCGCACGGGATATGCAATCTCGATGCCATGTTCACGCAAACGTTTTACAATTGCAAAACGAATTTCACTGGCAATATCCCACATATCAAGCGTGTGATTTGAACTTAAAAATCCGCGTACCATAAATACAAATCCAAGATCGCTAAAACTTTCAAGACGCACAACCGGACGTGGATTTTTTAATACGACACGGCTTTCATGCAACACCCGCATTAATAACTCGCGCACTTGTTCCGGATCAACTTTATAGGGAATGGTTACTAAAATATCATCAAAGGCTATAAAGCCTCGTGCATGATTCCAATTAGCTAGCGATTTAGTGGTTACTTGAATATTAGGAACTACAATCGTAGTACTATTTTTTCGTCTGATTTCTACTGAGCGCGGTGTAATACGGCGAACAACTCCATTGATCTGATCATCCATGTAAATGTAATCACCTACTTTGATTGGTCGTTGCACAATAATAATAAAGTATGCAATTAGATCGGCTGCCGGATCTTTAATAACCCAACCAATACCAAGTACTAATGCCCATAACAGATACCAAACGAGTTCACCCAGGCCGACGGAGTTAAAACCGAGAATAATAGAGGTAATGATAATTAAATAGCGAATTAAGCTGGCAAGCGTATTTTGGACTCCTGAATCGACCAATAAAATATCAAAAATTCTTCCCAGCACAAATCGATTGATCGCAAATGCAATCAACGAACCAGCAAATACAAATCCAATAATTTTAAAGATGGTAAATAATGAAATGGCAGAACGGGTCCCTTCAAGCAGAAATGGTGTTTTGATCCATACCATCACATCGGACCAGTTTTGAATTTTTAGTAATACTTCCGGCCAGTGCCAAATGCGCGATGCAATTAAAAGACCAATGAAGGTAAAAATCGCAAATATCAATACAACCAATAATCCATACCATGTTTTAGAATATGAAAAGCGATCGCGGGCAATCTCATCATCTTGATCAAAATAGAAAAAGATTCGGGATGAAACACGCTTGAACCATTCATGAATCCACATGATCAGTTGCAATAAGATAGCCGTATAAAACACTCGTTTTAAAATATAGAGTACCAGTGGTCCATAACCAACGTATGGATTACTCATAACAATAATGGCAATCAAGAAAAGTTGAATTAAATAATAATACGTATCAACCATCTCATAAATCCATTGACCTAATTCCGAACGGGTTGAAATTAAGCTCAGGATCTGCGACTTTGCTAATAATAAAATTGCTGAAATCTGGAAAATAATAAAGTTGATCGCTAATAAAATTGTTGGCAATTCTGATTTATGATAGTTACCTAAAATAAATGCTTCTCTAAAAAATACGATAATAATCGTTGCATACAATAACGTTGAAAAGACAACAACGAACCTATCTTGATATTCTTTACTTAGGAAACAATAATCATACTTTTGATTAAAATAAACTAAATATCTCATCCAACGATTTGCCATATACAACAAATACGGAATCGAAAATAAATAAAATAAAATGAGCGGATACGGATCGATGCAATAGTTGCTCCATAAGAGGACAAACAGCGTTGCCCAAATAACAATACTAATTAAATGTTTAATACCAAAGCCTAAAAAGACAGCTGTTAAGATACTAAACCAACGCACACCCATGGGTGCTTGTTCAATAGAAACCAATTTGTTAGTGATATAGGGCAAATATGCTTTGATTACAAAAACAAGCAATAACGCTAAAAAGAGTTTAAAAAGAAAGAGCACAAATTGCCAGGGAGAGTGCAAAAGGTCTTTAACCTTTTGCCACAGTGAGCTCAAACTAATCTTGCTAATATAGCTTGCAACATCAGCAATAAATCCTTTTGCATCCGGAACACTATTTTTTATACCATCAAGCGAAATGGCATGCTCAAGTCTTCCCCAAGGACTAATCGATTCCAGTTCCGCAGTAATAAAATTAATATGTTTGCTTGCATTGCTCGTTTTAGCAATTATATCGGTATATACCCCAATAATTTTTCCTAAAACATCAAGCTGTTCTTGGATTTTTGTCTCAGCATGTTTAAGTAATGCAATATACTGCTCATAATCAATCGATGAATCACGGAATATGCCACTTTTTTCTTGTTCGGCATTCTGTATTTTGCGTGTAATGTTTTCTAACGCTTTCTTTTGTGTGGTAATCAAAGCACTCGTATTATTCAAACGCTCTTTGTATAACGCAATAGAAGTTCTCATTTCATCTTTTTGCACGCGATATTTTTGAATCTCGGTGTTAAGCTTTTCTTCAGTCGTAAATACCGATGTTGAACTCTTAAAAAAGGAATCTTTTACTGATAAACGCAGCTCTTCATCACTCAATTTTGCTTCTTCAAGGGCCAATTGAGCCTCTAGAAGCTCTTTTTTACGTTTTATTACCAGTACTTCATCATTCAATACACCCACTTGTGCAAGTGCCACGTATCCTTGCGGTGTCTTTTTAGGATCTTTGATCCATTCATCTAATTCTGCTCCTAAAGGAATGTTGTATCGCTTGGAAAGGGTTTCAAGTTCACGCTCTTTATCACGCTGTTCTAGTGATAGCTTTTCAATATCTTGGCGGTATTGCTCGCGTGCTGGACGCATCTGCTGCTTCTTTTTTTCAAGATCCTCAAGAGCTAAGGAAATATTTGCTTCTGAGATTTTTGTTTGAGGTTTTATAGTTCTGATAATACCTTTTAGCTCTTCAACTTGTTTGCGTGCATTAAAAAGTTTTGTTTGGATGGCTGTTAGTTTATATTCCGCTTCAGTTAAGCGCATTGCATCTGCTTCTTTGCGATCGGCAAACACCGCTTCTCGCAATCCTTCCAACTCTGCTTTTTGACGACCATTAAGTCCGACAAAATCTTTTTTGTTTTGGTAATTATCAAGAGTTGTTTGAGCTGCTCGCTTACGATTCTGCAACTCGGCAGATGCATTGGCTTCTTGTTCCGTAAGTGTAGTAATATCACGCTCTCGCGCAATACTATCATCATAAGCTGAAAGCATATCATCAAATGAGTATGAATTTTTATTTAAATACGACTGCGCAAAATTTTTATACGTAGGATCTTCAAGAAATTTTCTATCAGCCTCATTAATCTCATCCATACTTGCAAGCGATTGGGTACGCGCATCTTTAGATTGATTAATTGCTTGCAAATCATCAACAAGCATTTGAAGCTTTTGTTTATAGAATTCACTTTCAGGGCTGGTTGCTAGTATTGATTCAACCTGACTTATCTGTTTTTTTAAATCAGAGGCTTTGATGGTATTTTTTTCAGTAACTGCCTTATCTTCTTTTTTCCATTTTTCTCGAACTTCTTTTCGTTCGGCCAACTGCTTTTGGCGATCTTCTACAATCGTTGGAAAGAATTTAATTTTTTTACTATCGTCAACTAATCCACCCTGCATACCCTGCATGGTAAAAGGAATGAGGAGTATTAAAAGTTTTTTCATATGAGCCTATCAGAGTCTAAAAAGTGTATGGTTTTGAATGCATGAATTAAGGGATGAATTCTGATGCAAGAACGCACCCATTCATGCAAAGCATGCTTAGTCTCTAACTGTATTGCTTTATCCATGATTGTGTCAATAGATTCTCGTGCAAGAAGATAATATTCAGGATCTTGAAACCGCACCTCATCGGGATGCATACCCAACAAAACCAATAATTTAAATATATATGCAAGCTTAAATTCAGCCGAATAGGGACTTACTTCTTGATGGTACAAATAACATACTAATTCAAAAATCTCAGGAGCTGTTTTTTCAAACGGTGCGCAATAGTAACACACTTCCAGAACATGATGCAAAAAAAGAATATCGTCTTTTGCTAAACCCATTGGGACATCTAAAAGCTCAATGCTTTGTAAAAAGTATAAAGTATCCCGTGGCTTTGCAAAATAAGTAATGAGCGCTCCCGGAAATAAGGTATCCGTGGGAGGGATCCCTTCAATTTTTCCTAATTGTGCATCCAATACTACCATCTTCTTTTTCTTAGAAAAAAAAGTCTTTAAAACAATTCCTGTCTGCTTATCCATTAATATAAACCTGCTTGATTTTACTCATCCTACCCCTGCTTGCAGAATTCGGCTACTTAATTTGTACAAATTCTTTAACTTTCTTGATTTGATGCTGCTCTATATCATACATTAAAGCCAAGAGATCTAAAAAAAGGAATGGTCATGATTGGTCGTCGAATTCTGCTTTTTATTATTGTTATAAGTATAACCTTCCCGCACATTTTAGTTAATAAACCGCGATTGACTATTATCATGGTAATTGATCAGTTTGCCTATTCATATTTTCCACAATTAACTCCCTTTTTTAAGCATGGCTTTCGATTTTTCTTAAATAACGCCATCAATTATAAAAACGCTTATTACCCACATGGCGTCCCCTCAACAGCACCAGGACACACAGGTTTAAGCACGGGTGTCACTCCTAATTATCATGGCATTATCGCCAATAATTGGTGTAATCCTGAAGGAACAAAAATTGCTGCCGATAGCGATGATAAAATTACCGCTGCAGTTATTAATCCTTTAGGGGGAACCTATGATTATGGAAAAGGCCCCAGCAATATCATGGTCGATAGCTTGAGTGACCAATTTGCCTTAAGTAGTCAGCCGAATAATCCTCGAACTGCCATTTCAATTGCCATGAAAAGCAGATCATCTATTTGTACGGCTAACAAAAAAGGAAAAGCAATTTGGTTTGATACCCATAATGGCCATTTCACTTCAAGTAAAATATATTTTGAACAGCTTCCTGAATGGTTAACCACCTTCAACAAAGAAAAAAATTTGTCCGCGCTTTCTGAGGTTACTTGGAATTTAGTATACCCACGCAAATCGCTGGCTTATAAATTTGTTGATATCGACAATTATCAATATGCAACCAATCCAAGCATTGTTGGCAAAACTATACCTGTTGACCATACCGCTCATAATCCTTTTAAAGTATATCAACGAACCCCTGCCGCAAATCAGCTCTTATTTGATCTTGCCAGTCATTGCATAAAAACACACATGAGCCAAGAGAACCATGAATTATTGCTATGGTTATGTCTCAGTCCACTAGACATGATTGGACATGAATATGGCCCCCAAAGTCGCGAAGTTATTGATATGATTTACCATCTTGATCGGCAAGTTGAGCAGTTTATGCACAACGTTGAAACAATCGTGAATCCTGAAGATATTTTATGGGCGATGACCGCAGACCACGGCATTAGTCCAATCCCAGAACTTTTGGCAGCACGCGGTTATAAAAATGCACGCCGGATCGAATATCCAAAAATTATTCCCGCAATTAATGCAAAACTTAAAAAAGAGATTGGCTTAGATCAGGTTATTTGCAACTGTGGATTTACTCAACTATATATAAAAGATGAAGTATGGAATAAAATGACTGCCGAACAACTTAAAAGTACTAACGAGGTACTCTCTCAAGAAATAAAAAAAATCCCCGGAATTAAACGTATTTGGAATACGCACGAATTAAGCACCTCCTGTTTTGATGGGCATTCGATAGAAAACCATTATAAAACACAGTTGTATCCGGGTAGATCAGGCAGATTTATTTTGCAACCGGAACCCTTTTGTGTCATTGATGATTTTAGTACCGGCACCGGCCATAGAACGCCTTATGATCCTGATACTCATGTGCCCTTATTCTTATATCAAAAAGGATATTTAAAGCCATGCAATATTAATGAACGGGTATGGACCTTGCAACTGGCCAATAGCATTGCCCATATATTGCATATTTCAAAACCCTCAGCGTCTAGGTACAATGTTTTGCCAGGGCTGCCAATTGAATGCAGTAGCCATTAAAACATTTTAAACTATTGCTCTTGCATTTCAAAATAATTTATAATTGCAATTAGAATTTATAGAGGAATGTTTTTCTAAGGGGAATTTTATGAATATTTTTGTAATTATTATGTTATTATTCATTAGCATTAACATCGAAGCTGGTTGCCAAAGCTGCAAAGTAAAATTTGCACAAGTGCATCCGCAATCGCAAAGCACCCACTATAGTGCAAATCTTGAAGATGGAACACTCGTGCACGTAACTGAAACCAAACCAACAGCAGGAACTATCACGGGAAAAAAAATAACCAATATGGGCAAAAATGTAGAGCCACTTTCTGAACAAGATGCAATTATGTATAAGCAAGCCATTGCTCAAGAAGCTGGCAAATAATTGCTTTAAAAATTACTTTTACAAAGGAATTTTTATGGTTCTTATTAATAAAGCTTATGGATTTTTGATAGTAAGCCTTTTTTTTAATGCTCATTTTATTCATGGCAATACTTCTAACTTTCCTTATCCGCAAGCATGGCTTATTAAAAATAACACTAATGAGTCAATTTCATTTAACGTATTTTATAAGTCACGCTATCCAGGCATTTTTAACACCACTCAAGAAATACCTTATGATAGCAATCCCATGACACTTGAAGCTGGCAAAGAAAAGGTTATCGAGCTTGAGCCGACAACTAATTTGGCATACGTTATTGATCCAATAAGAATTGAAATCTCTTCTGTTAAAGGAAAGACTTCTTGGAGTCCATCAACACCTGGCTATTACACGGTCGTCATATCTTCAAAAAACAACAATCTTTCAATTGATGCAACTCCTTGGTCAGCACAAGATATAAAGTCTCGTCAACAAAAGTTCAAGGATTCATTTAAAAAGGCAATCGATTATTACCATAAAGAAGTTAAGAAAAAAATAGATCAATTTTTAGCAGAAAAAAAATAACTGATCTAAAGTATAAAGGCACCGCGTAAAAACGGTGCCTTTTATTTTATCTTTCAAGTATTATCGTTTATTCAAAACCCATGTCATGTAAGAACGCATCTTGATTTGGTTCACGCCCCAAGAAGTTTTTAAGCATTATATTAGGATCTTGGCTACCGCCTTTTCCAATAACCGCATCAACATAACGACGACCAACTACCGGATCGGTATAACCATTTGCTTTTTTAACTTCACTTGCCAAATCATGCGCAAATACGCTTGACCATAAATAACCATAATAACGCGCACCATAACCACCTAAATGGCCAAATGCGGTATAAAAGTGATCTTGTGGTTGAAATTCTGTAGAGATAATAAATCTCTTAAATAATGATTTATATAATTCATTTATATCAACTGAGGGGCCACCATTAAAACTATCTAATGATAAGTTTGCCAACATTAATTGACGAACAATATGGCTCCCCGCATCAAAATTACGTGTTTTTAAAATTATTTTTATTAAATCATCAGGTAATGATTGACCCGTTTTGTAATGATGACTGACTGCTTTAAGAATATCGGGACTCCACAACCATTCTTCTAACATCTGCGAAGGCATCTCTACAAAATCATGCTTAACCTGAGTCCCTGAAAACCCTGCAATTGTAGTACGCCCAAGCAGTGCATGCATAGCATGACCAAATTCATGGAAAAACGTATTTACATCTTTAAGTTGAAGTAATGATGGTTGATCTGCTCGTGGTTTAGGGAAATTAGCAACAACCAGTGCCACTCCTTGATTTGGATTACCATCGGCAGCATAAATTACCGGAATAATTGTTTGTTGGCATGCATGTGAATATTTTAAAGGACGTGGAAATAGATCCAAGAATAAATAGCCAATTTTTTTATTTTTTGTTTTATCAATTATTTCAATCATTTTGACATCAGGATGCCACAAGCCAGCCGCATCCAGTTGTTTGAATTCTAAATTAAAGAACTTTTGATAAATATCGAGTAAAGCATCCACGGTATGTTGCATAGGAAAATATTCAGCAACTTTATTATCGTCAAGATCCAGTGATGCTTTTTTATATTGATTACGTAAGTATCCTGAGTCCCATGGATATAATTTCCCATTCGGAGTTAACTGCACTGATACCGGGAGTTGCTTACTAAATTCTTTAAACTCTATCTGTGCTTTTTTTTCAGCTTTTACATGAATCTCATCTAAAAAATTTCTAACGCGTGCCGGATTTTGCGCCATTTCAGTGCTAATTTCAAACGTTGCATAATCTGAAAAACCTAACAATCGAGCAAGTTCAGACCGTTTTGCAATCATATCCTCTATAACTTTTTTATTAACAGGGTACGCACGATTAACAAAAAGCGTCCATAAATCTTTGCGTGTTTGAGCATTAGAACAATTGTCTATTACTTGAATGTAAGTAGGATAATCAACACCTAAAAGGTATTTACCACTTTCAGTTTTCTGTAAACTGTTAATAAATGATTCTGAAAGCCCACTTAAGCCACTTGCATCAACCTCGAGCTTGCTTTGCACTTCTGCAATATTTTTATCAAACTGCAACCCAATGTTAACTAAATCTTTTTTTATTGCTTTAACTTTTTGAAGTTCTTCATCAGGCAAATCGAGACCGGCATTTTTGTAATCACGCAATGAATCAGTCAAATATTTTTGCTGCTCATCAGTTAATTCTTCTTTGCTTGCATTATTTTGTGCATAATATTTTAATGCCTGATACAACGCTTTATTCGATGCTACATTATCGATATAAAATGCTTGAATTTTTACCAGCTCATTCCGCGCAGCATCCTTCATTTTTTCATCAGTGTATACCAAATCGATAGACTGCATCACATTTGCACTTATACCTAAATTCGAATAAGCAGCTAATTGATCGAGTGCAGCAACAGTATTTTTGAATGTTCGCTCATTATCAGGAATAGATAGAATTTTATCCAATTCTTTTTGAGCATTTTGTAATGCATCATCGGTCATTGAGGTAATTTGATCAATCGAAGTTGGAAATATCGCTTTAGCATCTTGACTTGTTTTTACATCAGTTAAGGCATAAATCATTGTAGGCTTTCCAATAAAAAAATAAAAATAAGCTATGACAAGTAACACTCCAATTATCAAAAAGCGTATAATACTGCTCATTCCTTCACCCTTTTTAAAAAAACTAAGCACCTAACTTTTTCTTTAAGACGAACCATTCTTCTCGTAAAGCAATTGCATGCTCAAAATCAAGCGCTTCAGCTGCTTTACTCATCTCAATCTCAATTTCAGCCAAACGAGCTTCAATCTCTACGGGAGTTTCAGGCAGCACTTTTTTCTTTTTGGCACTTTGTTTTGATGCTTGGGCTATTGCTTTTTGCAAATCAGTAATACTTTTAGTTACTTCTCGTTTAACGCTTACCGGAGTAATATTATGTTTTTCGTTAAACGTTTGTTGCAATTGGCGACGACGATTAGTTTCGTTAATTGCCTCTTGCATCGATTGAGTAACCTTATCCGCATACATTAATACTTTTGATTCGGTATTTCGTGCTGCACGACCAATGATCTGGATTAAAGAACGACGATCTCTTAAAAAACTTTCAATATCTGCGTCCATAATAGCAACAAGTGCTAGCTCAGGCAAATCGATACCCTCACGAAGTAAATTTACTCCGACTAAGCAGTCAAAAATTCCTAAACGAAGCTTTTGTAGTAATTCAGTTCTTTGCGGAGTTTTTAATTCACTATGTAAATAACAAACTTTAATTTGACGCTCTTCTAAATAGCGCGCCATATCTTCTGCTAACTTTTTAGTAAGTACGATAACTAAACTGCGATATCCTTTTTGCGTTGTTTCTTTAATTTCTCTCACTAAATCGTCGATTTGGCCTATACGCGGACGAACTTCTATGCTTGGATCTACTAACCCGGTTGGTCTAATAATCTGCTCAACAATACTTTGCGATTGCTTCATTTCATATTCTCCCGGTGTTGCTGAAACAAATATCACATCTTTAAAGTATTCTTCGATTTCTTCAAACTTTAAAGGACGATTATCAAAGGCTGTCGGCAATCTAAAACCAAATTCAATTAATGATTTTTTACGTGCGTGATCACCCGCATACATGCCCCGTAATTGGGGAAGAGCCATATGGGATTCATCAACGATCATTAAAAAATCATCGCCGAAGAAATCCAGCAGTGTGTATGGTTTTTGACCGCTTTGGCGGCCATCAAAATGCACCGAATAGTTCTCAATACCTGAGCAGTATCCAACTTCAGCCAACATCTCAAGATCGTGCGCAACACGCTTTTCAATACGCTCTTTATAAATAGGATTGGTTAATGTAGGAGCCCATTCTTGCAACTCTGCTGCGATACTGTTCATTCCTGCTTTAAATTGCTGTTCAGTCGTCACAAAATGTTTTGCCGGGAAGACAATCGTATGATCAGCTTCTTGAACTACTTTGTTATTCAATTTAGTAACCCAATACATCGCTTCTATTTGATCCCCAAACAACTCAATACGTAATTTTTCTTTTTGATAGGGAACGTTAACTTCGATTGAATTGCCCATTACTTGAATAGTTCCGGGACGACGATCCATCTCATTACGCTCGTATTGGATGTAAATTAATTTTCTAATTAAGTCAGTGCGACTTATTTTTTGTCCAATCGTTAAGGGTAATGCTAATTTTCTATATTCTTCTGGATTTCCTAATGAATAAATACATGAAACCGATCCGATAATAATCACATCTTTTCTATGCATTAAAGAAGCTGTCGCTTCTATTCTAAGTCGCTCAATCTCACTATTTACCTTAGTTTCTTTAGGAACATAAATGTCTTGCGCAGGCAAATATGATTCCGGTTGATAATAGTCATAATAACTCACGTAGTAGCACACTTTATTTTCAGGGAAAAAGAGTGAAAACTCCTCATATAATTGCGCTGCTAAAGTTTTATTAGGCGCCAACACTAAAACAGGCTTATCTTGGGCAGCAATCACATTAGCCATCGTATAGGTTTTACCCGATCCGGTTACCCCAACCAGGGTAGAGATACCCGGCCGCGCATTAACCAATTTTTTAATCGCCTCAGGCTGGCTTCCTGCGGGCGCGAATGGAGTATGAAGTTTAAATGTTTTTGCCATAATAATAACCTCTTTTTTGAATTTTGAGCTATCTAACACCATATCAGAAAAGCTTTGCAGGAGCAAATAATGAGGCCCTGGAAGTTTTAACGTCCAGGGCCTTGCAACAAGCTAAAAATCAATTACACAATTCTAAATACATTAAGAACAATGTTAACTTGAACATTTTGTGGTACTCCACCGGTACTAGCATTAACACGTAATTGCAAAGTAGAACCTGCAGCAATATTTAGAAGAATGCCTCGAGTTCTAAAGTTGAACTCATCATTTTCTGCTCCAGGCACACCTACTGCATCTCCAACACTTGTAGCAATAATAGAGTCGTTAACATCAACACCATTTAAAGTTAATATTGCACTTGAGTTAGTACCAGTAGGAACTACAGGAGCTGTTTGTCCTCCGCGAACACCAAAACTAAATTCAGCATAGTATATACCTGCATTAGCAATGTTTAAGGTATCTCCACCGGTCAACGTGATCCCGACCGGAGCAATTATTTGGTTGTTCAAAGCCACTGCTGTAAATGGTGTATTGACTGTCATCGAGGTAGCATTTGCTTCATAACTTGCATAAGCACTTGAAAGTGACCCAGTAGGTCCAGTTGCTCCGGTAGCTCCTGTTGCTCCCGGTGTGCCTGCCCCTGTTGGACCAGTTGGACCGGTTGCGCCTTGAGCACCTGTTGCCCCAGAACCACTGATTGTACCATTGATAATTATATTCTGGACAGTAGTTGTTCCTGTTACGGTTAAGCTATTAAACGTACCGGTACCACCCGTAAAAAAATTATTAACGGTTAGATTATTTACAGTTTGCTCATTAAGCGTTGTGTTACCGGTAACGGTAAGATTATTGAAAATCCCCGTGCCTCCGGTAAATGTATTATTAACAATAAGATTGTTGCTCGTTTGATTATTAGTTATTAAATTATTAATGGTACCGGTTCCATTTACAAAGAGATTGTTATTAACCACCATATTATTAGCGGTTCCTGTTCCATTAATAGTGATATTATTAACGGTAGTATTACCAGTCACATTCAAGTTGTTAATAGTCCCGGTTCCATTAACCGTAATATTATTAACCGTACTATTTCCAGTAACATTCAAATTATTGAAAGTTCCTGTCCCACCAACATTTAGGTTGTTCGTAACATTGAAGTTATTTGCAGTACCGGTTCCGTTAATGGTTACATCATTTAAAACAGTATTGCCTGTTACATTTAAATTATTAAATGTTCCCGTTCCACACACATTTAAATTACCCGCGATTCCTGCCCCACCTGCAACAGTTAATGCACCATTTAAGCAGTTAGTACTTTGGGTTGGATCAGCAACAACTAAAAATCCGGCAACAACTTCATTACCACAGACATTGAGATTGCCTGCAATACCTACACCACCGCTCACGGTTAATGCACCATCAGTACAGTTAGTACTTTGTGTGGTATTGGTTATCTGAATTGGACCGCTAAAAGATGCAGGACCACTGAAGGAAATCGGACCATTAAAGGTCGCAGAACCACACACATTAAGGTTTCCTGCCACACCAACGCCACCACTCACTGCTATTGCACCATTATTACAATCGGTGCTTTGTGTTGTATTGGTAACTGCTACGGTGCCATTTACGGTTAAATTATTATTAACAGTCTCATTATTTACGATCAAATTATTAATAACTCCCGTATCACTGACGGTAATATTATTAACATTGATTGATCCGGTAAAATTGAGTGAACCGGTGCCGGCAATAGTAACATTATTTAATGCTGCATTGCCGCAAACTGTTAAATTGTTAAGGGTTGTATTACCGCATACATTTAAATCGCCGGAAACTCCTTCGTCTCCAAATACTAATAGTCGAGCATCTGTGGCGGTACATCCTGTTGCTAATCCTGAACAACTTGCTAGGGCACGAAATTCCGGAGTTTCAGATTCTATATTTCTAAATCCACCACCAACACTTGCAAAACCGCATACGTTAAGATTTCCACCCACGCCAAGATTTTCCTCAACAACAGCTCCGCCATCCACTAATAGTGCCGGTGTTCCGCCGGTGCAGCCACTTGCATTTCCGGTATTTGAAATGGTTACCGGCCCTTGAAATAGTGAAGGTCCGGTTACCACAAGAGTACTACCCGATATACATCCGGCATTTATACTGCAAAATCCAGCAGCAGGCGCAGGACATGCACGGGTTGGATCATTTTGATCAAATGCGTATGTTGATAATGAACGCAATAATAATAATGACAATACTACCTTTGCATGAGTTCTCATAGACGATCCTTTTTTTTAATTGAACTACCTAAAAACCATAACAAAAAAAGTTAATAGCAGTAAATGGAGAGGCTTTGCCAATATGATGACAAAGCCTTGTTTTTTTAGAACGTTAAATTATAAGCAAACGAAAAGGGCTGAAGATTAAAAATTGTGTTTGTTGGGGTACCGGTAAAGCTTGTGAAGTCTGATTGTGATATATTAATGCTTCCTGCATAAGTAATTCGTGCCGCACTTGGAATAGGGGTAGCCACCTGGTTTTGAACAAGTAAATTTGCAACTACTGCCGGCGATGGAGTTGAACTAGCAGCAGGAATAAAGCGCACGGGAATACCTGAAATTATAATATTTGAGGATGTTGCATCCACCTGTATTCCGGGAACTACACCAACGTTAAATATTACGGTAGTACCTATTCTGACAATATTGACGGGAACAGGCGTTGTAATAGGGTTAGCGCCATAGGCTGCTGTTAAAGTTCCTGAAAACTCTTCATAATAAGTTAACGCGGTAGAGTTTGCGCCCGTTACGTTAGGGAAGAAGATACCTTCTCCCATACATAGGTGCTCTGCAATGCTAGCACCCCCGTAAACTTGTAAAGCTCCTCCGGTAGCTCCGGTTCCAACTATTTCTGTACAATCAGTAGTATCGGTAACAATAAGATTAGCCACCGTTCCGTTAAGCGAACCAGTAGGCCCCGTTGCTCCCGCAACTCCGGTTGCCCCTGTTGCACCGGTTGCTCCGCGTACACCAGTTGCTCCGGTGATGCTTGCCCCGGTTGCGCCAGTAACTCCCGTATTACCTGTTTGGCCGGCAGCGCCGGTTGCACCCGTAATTCCTGGAATACCAGTTTCTCCGGTAGCACCGGTTGGCCCTTGCAAAACTCCGCTTCCAGAAACATTATTTACAACCAAATTATTAATGGCTGCAGTTTGACAAACCACGAGATTGTTTGAATTAATTTCTCCACATACTCTCAAATCTTGAGAGACGCCTGCATCACCAAATACCACTAACCGTCCGTCAGTACAACCAGTCGCCAATCCGGAACAGTTTACTAATGAGCGCATCATGTCATTTTCGAATAGATTTCCATTTCTAAATCCACCGATTGTGGCAAGTCCGCAAACATTCAGATCTGCGCCAACGCCTAAATCTTGTTCAATAACTGCGCCACCGTCAACTAACAATGCTGGCGTCCCGCCGGTACAGCCACTCGCATTACCCGTGTTAGATATAGTTACCGGGCCTTGAAACAAAGATGCTCCGGTTACTGTTAGGGTACCACCTGATATGCATCCAGCATTAATGTTGCAAAATCCTGCTGCCGGTACTGGACATGCACGGGTTGGATCATTTTGATCAAATGCGTATGTTGATAATGAACGCAATAATAATAATGACAATACTACCTTTGCATGAGTTCTCATAGAGGATCCTTTTTTTATGGATGACTTTGACTGGATTATTCTTATAGTCTTACCAAAAAAAAAGAATATTTATCAACTTAAAAGATATTATGGAAAATTATTAATTCCCAATTTCTGCCAATCCTTAGTGAACTTTTCTATTCCTTGATCGGTCAATGGATGATTAATAGCCTTTTCAAACACCTCGACCGGAACAGTAATAGCATCTGCACCTGCAATAATCGAATCATGAAAATTTTGTACTGAGCGAATTGATGCAACTAAAATTTTTGTTTCAAAGCCATAAAAATCAATCATATCCCTCACATGAGGTATAAATGCCATTCCATCAGCATCAATATCTTCCAGGCGACCAATAAAGGGAGAAATATAGTAAACACCAAGTTTGCACATCATGAGACACTGCAATAATGAAAATACTAACGTAATGTTAAGTTTTACGTCTTCTTTAACCAGTTTTTTTATTATGGGAAAGTATTGTGGATGACACGGAATTTTGACCCAAATATTCTCAGATAAACGAGCAATTTCGAGCGCTTGCTTATACACAGCGTTAGGATCTTGTTGAGTTACTTCAACACTAATGTGACCATCGGGCAACAATGTGCAAATATCTAAAATAATTTTTTTTGGATCACTCTTTTCTTTGCTTAAATGAGTTGGATTGGTAGTAACTCCATCAATTAATCCCGTTGCAGCCCATTTTTGAATGCTTGCTACATTGGCAGTATCAAGAAATATCTTCATACATTTCCTTAATTATCGAATCGTATAAAAAATAATAATGGTTGTAATAAACCATAAACCAAATTGTATTGGCCAAAATAAGACTCTTAAGTAGGGAGTAATCCAATAATGAATTAAATCAGTAAACCGGCTGATGCGCAATACCAATGAATGTAAAATTAAGAATAATATTGTTATATACGCATAAAAGAAGAAATACTCAATGTAGAGCAATTCGCCGGCATGATATTGACTTCGTAACGTCTGATGTAAAACGATTAATGAGAAAAATATTGCAGTGTAAGAACCGATCGATTGAAAAATATCAGGAATTTTTCTATTTCTAAAACTCACAATAAATACCGCATAGGTACTAAACAGAATAATTAATAATGGGAGGAAGAATACGATAAAGGGATTTTTAAGTAATCGACTTAAAATAATATTATAATGAAGTCGGGGTTTTTCAGTTACTTTACGAATTTTTTCGAGTCCTACTTCATCAAACCCCGGCAATAATGCGTAGCTAAAGAATGATCTATCTAGTCTAAATCCTTGAATCTCAATTTTATTTGTTATACCCGGTAAAGGGTCTACTTCAAGCGATTGATAGCTATTAAAATCAGGTGCTAAAATAATATTTTTTTCAAAATCATTTGAAGCAATTAAGATATCAATATGTACTCTATCAAAAGGGAACCAAGAGAATCTAAATTTCTGCACAAACGTTACGGTAAAGTTCCATCCATACATACGTTCTGTTTTATCATCATTATCTTTTTTAAGAACTTCACGCATTTTAAAATCAACTGCTTCCGGAAACCTGACCCCCGGAGTAACATTGTCAGCAGTTTTTATTTTTTGCCATACGTATCCAGAAATAGTTACTTTTGCTGAATCAGGGAATGTAATGGTATTGACTAACATTCCGGTAGGAGTGACTATCGGGCGTTTTTCATTTCGTTGTAGTGCATCTAAATCTAGAAATTCAATAAATTTATCAAGGCTTGCCTGATCTCTTACTATAGTAACATCAGATCGCGGTTGGTATGGATTTTTATAAATATAATACCAGAAAAATATAAGCCCTAATGCAAACGTGATAACGCCCAATACTGACCATACACGTACGTGCGGCAAATCAAAAAGTTCTAAATGACTGATGAGTAATCCAATAAAAAATAAAACCATTAAAATACTTACCATCAACCAAATCGTTTGCCTATGAAAGGTATTTACCGGAATATCAAGCGACTCTTTAGAAAATAACGCTGCAATTGTCCAACCGGTCATTGGTATTTTGTTATAAACCACCCAAAATTGTAATTGACCACTTTTATCTTGATATGAACCAAAATTATGCTTACCGGCTTGTATCTGCTCCGCAACCGTTTTTAGTTGCTGATTATTCTGCTCTCGTGCAATATCAAAAAGATTCATACGATCTTTAACATAGTGCTGTAATGGATGATAAATAAAATTTCCTGTCGGAGAAAGTAAAACAAGATATCCTGTTTTACCTATTTCAATTGCTTTCAAATGAGAAACTATTTTTTCTAAATTATAAGAAACTGCAATCACACCCATGAGTTCATTTTTATCACCATTTTTATAAAATGGTTTTACATATAATGCTGATTGCTTCATTGTTCTGGCATCGAAGAATGATTCAGACCAGAAAGCCCCTTTTTTTAATGCATTATCATACCAGCCACTCTGAGGATCATCTTTAAGGGCAGGAATCATATAATCAACAGTGAGCTCTTGGACCTTTACCTCAGAATTAATACGTTGAGCTTCATACGCAAATAATCGTTTTTTTGAATCATATGCAAAAGGAGCAAACGCAATGGTAATTGAATTAACATCCGAAAGATCTTTTAAATCTCTTTCAATACGCGATTTAATATATTCTTTTTTCAAAGAACCACTTTGAATATCTTGAGCGAGCATTGATGCAATTTTTTCAATTTTGAAAATCTGTTGCTCTATAAAGCTGGCTTCGGTCTGAATTTTTACTTGTGCCAAAGCTTTAGTCGCATTAAATATAGAAGAATAAGAATCTCTTCTTTTAAATAGAAAATAACCACTTGCACAGATGCTCAGCAACAAACCCAGCCAATATAAAATACGAATAAAACGCCGGGAACAGATATATTTTAAAGAATGTTTTACTAGCTGTGAATGACGATTGTAAAAGATAATAATTGCTAAAGTAATCAGCAAACAAATAGTCAAAATCCACAGAGCAAAGCGTATTGAATGCAGGGGTTTACTAATTTCAGACAGTTGTATTCCGGCAGATAATCCCCAATTTAATTGAGGAATAAATAACCATGCACCAACTATTTCAATGCCAAAAGAATCAACTATAACGCCACTGCCCTCGTATCCCAGTGATGCTTTGCGCACCGGGGTAACGGCATATTTGTCAGAATTGGTGATCTTTTTAAAGACTACATTAGGATAGAGTCGCGAAGGCGCTATAAATAACTCTTTATCTGCAACACTTTTGGTGACAAAAATATCACCGGTCGTTCCTAAATTTTCATAATTTTGTATAACTTTGTTAAATTGTGTTTCATCAATCCAAATTGCCAAAACACCTAAAAATATTTCGTTTTGGAAAACCGGTTCACAAATAAAAAGTGCCGCAGATTGAGTTACCGCATCGATTCCAAATTCAGAAATATCAGGGGTAAATGTCAGTAGAACACGATCAAATGATTGCGCAAGATAACTGTTACTTAAAAGATTTAAGAGATTTTTTTCAGAAATAAGATCAATTTTATTGGTATAAAACATAGTGCCATTAGGCTGCACCAAAACAATATCCTTATAATTGAAATTAGTTCGATAATGGTTGAAAAATTGATCAAGCTTTGCTTCTTCTTGTTTATAAGCAGGAGAAGTTACTGTTCCATCAAACACGTTATTTAATGACTGGAATAATGAAACAAAATCACTATTTTTTGATAGTTGATTGCTTTTATGTTTTTGATCTTCCAATATGGCAATAATTGCCTCTCGCCGGTTACGCACCGTCTCAGTTAAAATAGCACTATAGTTTTTTACTACATGAGAGCGCCAAAACCAGTAATAAGGAATTAAAAATAGTAAACAACCAAAAAAAATTGCACATAAAATCTTTGATGCATTATAGCTTTTGCGCCATATCTGTGCACTTAATGCGCCGTTTTTGACCATGCTCTGCCCCAACTCTCATACAAATTTATTACCATAGTGTCCCACGTTGATTTATCACCAAAAACAGGATAATTAAAAGGTTGTACCTGTTTTTTTGAATCCCAAACTATCGTAAACTGGCCATCGGATCTCAATTTACCCACATAAATCATTTTCCATAAATCTAATGTCTTATTATCGATATACACAATTCCGCTGGGTGCATTAAATACTTTATTATAAAGATGCTTACTTACTATTTGAGGATCAGATGATTGTGCTGAAGCAAGCGCTTGCGACCACAAATAAATACCACTGTACGCGGTTTCTACGGCGTCGCTAATAACGCGCTTTGGACCATATTTTTTTCTAAACCTTTGCACAAATTGTACATTTTGGTCTCGATCAATACTCTGAAAATAACTTGCAGTGACATAATCGCCGGCCATAGCATCATTACCAATATGAGCAAATTCAGTCTCACTTACACTACTAATTGACATAACCGGAATAGTCTCGGGAGTAATATTATTCGCGCGCAATGCATTAAAAAACGCAATATTGCTTTCACCCTGAATTGTATTGAGGATTACATCCGGTTTGGCATTCACAATTGCTTGAACCATACTATTAACTTCATTACTGGCTAATACTATATATTCTTCACCAACAATACTTGCATTGACTGCGTTAAGAACTTTTTTAACAATTTCATTGGTCACGCGGGAATAAATATAATCAGACCCAACTAAAAAAAATCGTTTGCCTAAGTTATACACACTCCATAGAACACTGGGAACAATCTGTTGATTTTGATTTGCCCCTAAATACAGAATATTGGGCGAATCTTCAATTCCTTCATACGAGACGGGATAAATTAATAAGTTATTATGTTTTTCAACAACCGTTTTAACTGCTTTTCTACTTGCTGAAGTCCAACAACCAATTATTGCAGAGACCTTTTCCTGGCTAATGAGTCGTTCAGCTTCTTGCGCAAACACCGTTTCATCTGATTTTCCATCAGCAACTATTGGCACGATAGCATATGGCAATTTTTTCTCTGCATTTATCTCATCGATGGCCATAAGCTCAGCATCTACCATGG
Source organism: uncultured Pseudomonadota bacterium (assembly GCA_964591235.1). Lineage (GTDB taxonomy): Bacteria > Babelota > Babeliae > Babelales > Vermiphilaceae > BTUB01. The sequence goes on along the minus strand of CAZPZX010000005.1, from coordinate 6,877 downwards.
GCTTTTCACTAATGGCTTGAGAACCACTCAATGAATGCAAAATGCCAATCTTAACGGTCGATCTATGCTCAAACAATGAGTACAATAATCCGATGACGGTAGTCGCCAAAGCGATTAAAATAATTAAGATATGATTACGTGATATTGAAATGCGCTGCATCTAGCTCCCCCTTACTTTTTTAAAAACTTTTTTAATGAAATAGCGTGATCATACATATCAGACCATGGATCACCCTCAGATTTCAATCGTGCCGGTATATTCTTTATCGTAAACGATTGAGCTGACAGCCGGGAGCTTTTGACCTCTGGCCACCAAAGTGGGGCTGCTACGGGTGCTTTTTCACGTGCACGAACAGAATAAGGCATTACTGCGGTTGCGCTATATCGATTGCGTAGTGTATCGATAAAAATTTTTCCTCCTCGCTTATTTTTGCGAATCTCGAGGGTAAATTGTTTGGGACTATCACTATACATTCGTTGTGCAATTTCGTAAGCAAAGTCACCAATTTGATCAAAGGTGTGAACTCGTTTGAGGGGAACACATACATGTATACCCCGGGATCCGGTTGTCATTGCAAAACAAGGAATATTCATATCATCAAAAATCGATTTTAGTAGGAGCGCTGCATGCCGAATGCTATTGAAATCATTTTTAGAAGGATCTAAATCAAAAATCATGCGATCGGGATAATATAGTTTATCATAGCGTGATAACCAATTGTGTATTACTAACGATCCCTGATTTACTAAATACAATAATGTTGCCTCGTTGGTAGCAACAACATAATTAACCTTCCCGCCCTCTTCTTTTCTAATTGGTATTGTTTTAATCCATGATGGAAAATAAGTTCCGGCATTTTTTTGATAAAATGACTCACCTTTAATGCCGCTCGGAAAGCGTTGCATGGTAAGCACATGATTCTTTATCTGATTGATTGAATACTGCACAACCTTTTGGTAATACCCAAGAATATCACCTTTGCTTATGTTACTTTGAGGAAACCATATTTTTTGTTCATTGCTTACCGTAATTAAACGGCCATTCATTTTTATTGAGGCCATTTTTATTCCCATACCGCATCAGCATCATGCTCGATTTGCTTCAAAGTTCGCCCGGAAATCGCTGAAAGATTTTTTCTGACAACTTTACCCTTGCGAGTCCCAACACCTTGTCGAGGTTTCATTTTTAAAAGAATCCAACTTTCCTTACCTGAAAGACCGTTAGTTTTTATAAGCGCGTAAGGTCCCCAAATCTTTTTGCCGTATATAAAAATCTCTACGGTCCCCATTTTGTAACTTTCTTCTAAAGACACCACTTTGCCTTTATGTGTTTTTATATTTTCAAAAGTACCAATATCCCATATCATTACCGTACCTCCGCCATAATGGCCTTCCGGAATAATGCCTTCAAAACGAGCATATTCCATGGGATGATCATCTGTTGGCATAGCAAGTCGGCGAATACCTATTTGAGTTGGAACCCCTTTTGGGACTGCCCAAGATTTTAAAACCCCATCAATCTCTAAACGAAAATCATAATGTAAATGGCTAGCATCATGCATTTGTATTACAAAAACTGGCAGTTTCGATTTCTTTTTTTTTACTGAGCCATACGGTTCAGGGAGCTTCTTTGTTTTAGTTAGGCCACGCCTTTTACGATAGATTTTTAAAGAACTTGGTGCCATAGAATGCAATCCTGTTATGCAAAACGTTACTGCCATAATGGCAATTATTGTTTTCATTTTTAATTTTAGATTGCTTAAAGAAATGCGGGGTTTGCAAGAGATGAGTAATATGATCCTTAAATAATAAAAAAGGCAGAGTTTCCTCTGCCTAAAAATTGTAACTTCCTTATAGTTGCTACGAAACTACTCATGCCTTTTTAGCAAGCGATATCAGCTTCTTTAACTACTACAACTTCAGTTGTTTCATTTTGATTTACTACTTCTGCGTCAGCAGTTACTACAACTACTTCTTTTGGCTCTTCAACGGGGGTAGTTTCAGCGCGTGCATTAACTACTACTGCTGCAAAAACGAGTGCAAAAATTTTCAATGATTTCATAGATTCTCCCTGTAATTGTTTCAAGATGTATAAAAATGTATATAAGGAAGCACTTCTATTACTAAACTTTCTTTAAATTTTACTGCACATTGTAACAGAACATTTTCTTAAAGCAATATAAATTCAAAAATTTATATTTTAGACATAGCAACCAAAAGAACAAAATTTTCTTGTGCACTATTACATTGAATAGATGACATACACAAACCGGGCGCAACATTTGCCGTTACTTCCGGCATTCCACGCACTAAAAACATACCGTTTTCATTTTTCGTTAAAACCGTAAGCTTCACACGTGACATATCATCATTTTCACTTAATAACTCAGCTTCTATAAACGTTGTTTCATCTTGAAAGGCTTTTACCGGTTTTTGACCAACTGCCAAAGATACTGCCGTTTGAAAAGAAATGGTAGTTCCTCGCATTAATGCTAAATCAAAGTTTATTTTGGCATACGAAGTTGCAACTAAACAAAGCCCACTTAAAAGTAAAGATACTTTCATCTACTCTCCTTTAATATTTGTGTAACAATTACAGGTAATTTACCCGCAAACAAAAATCATGCAATCACAAAGTTAATCAGTCGATTTTTGACAAAAACCACTTTAACCACTTTCTTATCTTTTAGCCAATCAGTAATCTCGGATTCAGCCAATTTTTGGACCGTTTCTTGCGTTGCATTACGTGGTACAAAAATATTAGCACGCAGTTTACCATTCACTTGCACAACAATGGTTACCAATTCCGCTGCAGATAATGCTTGATCATGCGTTGGCCATGGACAGTCTTTTAATTGCTTTCCACAAACCACCTGCAATATCTCATTAGCCATGTGAGGAGCTAAAACTGAAAACACCGTTGCAAATTTTTGTATCGTTTCGCGACTTAATAACATCATGTCTGAACTGACATCATTTAACCATTCCATTGCCGCTGAAATAGCAGTATTTGGTTTAAAATGATCAAGTCTTTCTTGATAGTCTTTTAGGAACTTATTAAAACGTTGTTTTGTCGGCATATCTTCTGCAACACCATCTTGGAGAATATGTGATTCATTAGTCAAATAATCCCACACTCGATTTGCAAAACGTTTAATACCTTCAAGCCCATTATCTTGCCATTCACAATCCAATTCTGGCGGCCCCATGAACATCATATACATACGCAATACATCAGAGCCGTATTCATTGACCATATCATCAGGATTTACTACGTTACCCTGAGACTTAGACATTTTTTCAACATGCCCTGACTTCTCTGAATACTTAAGCACCATCCCCTGGTTAAACAAATGTGCAAACGGTTCATCAAATGGTAAATACCCTTGATCGTGTAACACTTTTACATAGAAGCGAGAATATAACAGATGCAAAATTGCATGCTCAATTCCACCAATATATAAATCAACCGGCATCCAGTATTGCATATCTTTTTTATCAAAAGGTTCATTTTTTAGATGAGGGTTTGGATAACGCAAGAAATACCAACTTGATCCTGCCCATTGTGGCATCGTGTTAGTTTCTCGTTTTGCCGGGCCACCACATCGTGGGCATTTGGTATTAACCCATGAATCAATGGCAGCAAGTGGCGATTCTCCCGTACCGGTTGGTTGATATTTATCAACGTGCGGCAGCATAACCGGCAATTGATCTTCAGGCACCGGAACAACGCCATCTTTAGGACAATGAATTAATGGAATCGGTTCGCCCCAATAACGCTGGCGTGAGAAAATCCAATCGCGCAGTTTATAACTAGTATGTTTGCGTGCAAGACCATTTTTTACACAATAATCAATAATAGCATTTCGAACATCACCACCACGCTTACCATTAAATTCAGCAGGCTCCCTTAAAATCCCATTTTTCATATCGGTGTAACATACTTTTAAATCAGCAACATCTTTTGCTAATTGAGGATCTGTGGGAAAAATAACGGTCTTTAAACGAATGCCATATTTTTTAGCGAATGCAAAATCACGCTCATCGTGTGCAGAGCATTTAACAATACCGGTTCCATAATGTGCAAGCGCAAAGTTAGCAACCCAAATGGGAAGATCTCCATTACCAACTGGATCAACGATATAACGTCCGGTGAAAATACCTTTTAGTTCAGGTTTTTCTACGCGATCGCGTTCATCAATCATCTCTTTGCAGACAGCTAAAATTTCATCTTTGTTATTTACCCCTTCCAAAAGCTTATGCAAAAATGGATGCTCAGGAGCAACGACCACAAATGTATCAGCACCAAATGCTTCAAAATGCGCAGAAAACGTTTCTAGTGTTAAATCGGTATCCTTAACAGGTGCTTTAAAGATTAATCCCTCACTTTTGCCAATCCAATTACGCTGCATTGCTTTTACTTTTTCAGACCATTCCAGTTTATCAAGTCCGGCAAGCAAAGGTTCAGCGTATGCGGTAATTTTGAGCACCCATTGTGGAATATTTTTTTGTTCAACAAGCGTTCCACAACGCTCACAGCGTCCGTCTACCACCTCTTCATTTGCCAAACCGGTCAAATCTTTAGGACACCAATTAATTGGCATTTCACTGCGATATGCAAGACCGGCTTTATACATCTTTAAGAAGATCCATTGAGTCCATTTATAAAATTCAGGATCAGTAGTATTTAACTCTTTATCCCAATCATAAATAGCGGCAATATTTTTCAATTGACGCTTAAAGGTCGCAATATTCGATGCAGTTCCTTGCGCGGGTGGAATTCCTTTTTTAATTGCATCATTTTCTGCAGGCAAACCAAAAGCGTCCCATCCCATCGGATGTAAAACATTGTATCCTTGAAGCCACTTGATACGAGCATAAATATCAGAAAGAACATACCCTCTCCAATGGCCTACGTGTAACCCAGAGCCAGATGGGTATGGAAACATATCTAAGCAATAAAACTTTTTACCAGATCCAGCCGATTTGGTTTGTGTCGGCGGATTTTGTTCCCAAATTTTTTGCCATTTAGATTCAATATTTTTAAAGTCGTAACTCATGAAAGCCCTTATGAATCGGATTTTTATATTAAATTCTATTCTACCAATGAAATAGAAGCATTCAAGAAACAAATGTTGACATTGACCAAACCAAACACTAATGTTGAGCTTTAAAAATACCTGTTAATAAGAGGAGCGCTTATGCAGGAAGTTATATTAGCATTACTCTATTGTTTTGGTTTAGAATTAGCCTTTTGTAAAGCAGAAGAACAAAGCGAAAAAGAGCAGCTCTTTAATGACTATAGTTATTACTATCAAACAAACTCTAAGCCGCAAGAGGTATTAGAAATTTTGAAGAAGTTAAAAATTGGCGATCCCCAAAAAAAATAAGAAGGCTTTTTATGAAGAATGAGAATATTCTTGTAATTAAAAGAAATGTATTATTTCCTGAAACCGCATTTCAAGGCATACGTCCCATTGAAGACAGTTTTTTTGATATAGTACAAGAGCAACAAGAATTTTTACCACGCCCTCAAATGGAAGAAGATCCGGTTTATAAACAGATTATTCCGTATCTTATCTTCAAATTTCAGGATCGTTATTTTTTAATGCAACGCAAATCAACCAGTTCTGAACAGCGTTTAAAGAATAAATATTCTTTAGGAATTGGCGGCCATATGCGCCAAGAGGATATGCAACAGGCAAAAACGATTTTTGATTGGGCTCATCGTGAATTTCAAGAAGAAATTGATTACAAAGGATCATTTACCATCAAAACGTTAGGGATGCTTAATGATGATAGTAATCCGGTCGGCCAAGTACACGTAGGATTAGTATTATTACTTGAAGGCGATAGCGATTCAATTAAAGTCCGTTCAGAACTAAAAAGTGGACAACTTTTAACTATTTCAGAACTAAAAACTCACTTTGAAGATATGGAAAGTTGGAGTCAAATTATTTTTAAAGAGATTTTAAGCTAAATCTTCTTACTAAAAAAAGAGGGGCTCATTTTATCCGAGCCCCTCTTTTTTAAATCGCTATATTTTTACGTTGGAAGAGAAGAGTTACAATCAACAGCTAGCTTACGATATCTAAAAGTGACTACTGAAACATATATACTAGCTGCACTATCCGGATCATCTGCATCAACACGATGAAGTGTAAACTGAGCATAATCTTGTGGCAATATAGGAAATCCGGTCAAAGGATACGATGCTCGATAGTGGCGAAGTTCAGCTGAACTTAGACCTGATTCATCGACCTCAAAGTCAGGTTCAACGACTACTGTTCCCGGAATCGATGGTGTTGTTAACTGGGCATTACTGAGAAAATCTGCCAAAATTTCAAACTTTACGAAGCTTGCCGTTGCAGGCACTACAAAAAAATGAATATCTAGAACCGGCGTAACGGTAGTATCTAAATCGGCAGGTATGGGAAACTCAATCGTTAAAAAGGCATTTTCATTATCGCACGGGAAACGGCCGGGCGCGCACAATTCCCATCCCCATAATGAAATAGGTAATGGTGGAATGCCGTTTCTATACGGCTCAAAATGTTGCGGTCCGGTAAATCCGGTTGCATAAGACATATTAAATGGTCCCATTTGAACTTCATCGTTTAAGCAGCAATCGCATGGACCGGTTATACCCGTTATTCCCGTAATACCCGCAGTTCCCGTTTGTCCGGTTGCTCCGGTAAGACCATTCGCTCCTGTTATGCCAGTTGGACCGGTTACGGTTAGCCCGGTAGCACCAGTAGCACCGGTAATTCCCGTATCACCGGTTGCACCATTTATGCCTGCAATTCCCGTTGGCCCTGTTGGACCGGTGACGGATGGACCAGTTACACCGGCAACACCCGTTGCGCCCGTAGCTCCC
>CAZPZX010000004.1:0-32804 GCA_964591235.1 uncultured Pseudomonadota bacterium | reverse complement strand
GCATGAGCAGGAGTTTTATACATGTCCTTTTACAAAAAAATACTTTATACATCAGTTATACTAAGCACCTTTTTTAGTATAAGTGTGCAAGCAAAATGTCTTATTGCAAAACCAGAAGCAGACATTGAAATTGATTTTTGGGGTTATTTTAAGCCTGAAGTTTTTGCGGGCAAAAATTTTACCTTCTTAAATAACAATATGCCGCAAGACACGATCTTTTATTTTCGTCATACAAATGATTATTTCTTAAATATAGTGTATGGCAATGAAACGTATGATTGTCCTGCTGCAGTATTTAAAACATCCGTGCGTAATCGTGCCGTGTGGGGCAGTCCAAGTACGATTGCTTTAACACTTCCCTCACATGTTCGTGTTGGATCGCTTGAATTTGGCGATCACAATCACGCCTTCCCGCGTTTGTTCTTTTGGATGCGTGAAATTTGGTTGCAATTATCCCTTGTTGAATTGCTCGGTCTTTGCACCGATTGCAGTCATAGTTTAACGGTCGGAGCCTTTCCATTTGAGTTAGGCCGAGGAATCTCACTGGGTGCTGCATATGCTATCGGGCCCGGCCCCTTGGGTTTCTACTCTGATAGTATGATCGATCAATTTGCATTCGGTCTTAAATTATCCGGAGACATTATTCCTGATGTATTAACGTATGATATTTATGGTGCATTATTGCAAAGTCGTAGCAATTCATTATTAGAAACCAATAAACCTGTTTATAGAAATGAAATAGGTCGTCGCAATAATCCAGCGCGTGGATTTGGCCAAGATAATTACTTGATCGCAGCGCGCGCTATTTGGACCGCATGCGACTCAGATAATTGGGGATTACTCACTCTTGAGCCATACGGAATGTTTAACAATGACCCGGAGCAACGCGTAGAGTTTGTTGCTGACTCCAATAGCAAACTTGGAACGTTTGGGTTAGCAGGAGAATACGTTGCTGGACCATTTGAGTTTGGCTTTGACGGTTCATTTAATATCGGCCGTCAATGGGTGCGTCCATGGGATCGCAATTATGTTGTAGCAGATAACTTTAATGGCCAATTGGTTTCAGTAAATAGCCAAGTGCTTATTGCAAATGATAATGCAAATCCACAATTTAATGGCGCAAAAGCTCCAGAAGTTCCACGCAGTTCTGCGCAAACAACTATTAATAATACGGGGAACACCGGATGTGTGACTCAAAATGGTCAAATTATTGCAAGTGCTTTGCCAAGCTTAGGATTTGTTCCTGGTCCACTTGATTTAAGAAACTCTGATATCCGTTTCAGAACTGGTCCGGATTGCAAAGGTTATAAAAATACCTACAAGGGATGGATGTTCGTTACCGATGCATCATACTGGGTGTATAAAAAAGAGGTGCAGGTTGCCGTAACTGGTGGTTACGCTTCAGGCGATCAAGATCCAAACTTTGATGTAATCGATGGCGACTATAAAGGATTTATCGGCTTGCAAGAGGTCTATTCAGGTAAGCGCGTTAAGAGTGTATTCTTACTTGGAACGGTTGGTAAAGTGCGCCGCCCCGGAACACAACCTGAGCTGCCACTTGCTAACAAAGACTTTACCGCAGGTAATACCGGATTTACTAATTTAGGATTCTTTGGTACTGGATTAACCTGGAAACCAAGTTCATGCAAAGCAACCCGCGTTGTGGTAAATCCAAACGTATTTGCATATTGGGCGCCAAGTGCAGGAAATAAATTCAATCCGTTAACCGGAAAAGATATTCCTAATGACCCTGCTGGTAAATATATGGGAACTGAAGCGAACATCTTCATCAGTTATTTCCCATTCAGCAGTTTAAAATGCTTTGCAATTGGCTCAGTATTTGTGCCGGGTAAATACTTTAAAGATCATAAAGGTAAGCCATTCAACGCCGAAGAGCGTAGATTACTAGTAGCATGGCAACAATCTAATAACGGAAATCCTAATATTAAAGATATTCCAAATATTAGTGATGATATTGCTTATACAATAAACTTCGGTTTAGAATTCGCATTCTAGAAACTATGCCCCGCAGTTTTTGCGGGGTTTTTTTATGTATAACAAAGAGTTGGTATATGAGAAGAAAAATAATGACAGTTTTGGCAACGGCTAATATTTTTTTTATACAGGCAATGCAGCAGGCCCCTGAGGTTACTAAAAAGCAACTGTTGGAAAAGATCCAAGAAATAAGAAAAAAAATAGATAAGCCTAAATATTATGTCAGGATTGGTGAACTTTCTTGGCCTGATGGGAACACTCCTCTGGCGTATTTAAATTTTATTGAATCAAATATTCGCCAAAAATCAAATATTGAACTTAAAGATATACGCTGTGAAGGGAAACCGATTATCGATGTCTTGGCTAAGAATGATGAATGTTATGAGATTCTCGTGTTTTTAATTAATCATGATGTTCCGGCCAATCAAACTACCCTTAAAAATGCTGATGAGGCAAATCCTCGTGCAATTAACAACTCATGTTACATTCGCGCATGGATGCCAGGACCTGAGCATTATTGGGAATATTCCCGTAGCTCTTCTTAACAATCGGCTGCAAGCATGCTAAGCTAAAATAACCTCTTTAATCAATAAAATGCCCTTGAATTAAGGTATAAACACAATGCACTATGCCCGAACCGCCTATTGCGGACAAATTACTGCAGAACATTTAGAAAAAACTGTCGACTTGTGTGGATGGGTAAGCCGTCGCCGCGATCATGGCGGGCTAATCTTTATTGATCTGCGAGATCGATCTGGGCTCGTGCAATTAGTGTTTAATCCTGATTTTTCTACCACTGCACACACTTTAGCTCATAGCCTTCGCTCTGAGTTTGTAATTTCTGTTAAAGGTAAAGTGGTCAAAAGAACACTTGAAACGGTTAATAAAGATTTGCCGACCGGTGCGCTTGAAATACATGTTCAAGATTTAACGATTTTAAATAAAGCAAAAACATTACCATTTACGCTCGATGAAGCAGATAATGTTGATGAGGAATTGCGTTTAAAATACCGCTATTTAGATTTGCGTAGACCGCAGATGCGCTCACATTTAGAACTGCGTAACACCATTATTTTTGCAATGCGTGAGTTTTTGCATAATCGTGGATTCTTTGAAATTGAAACTCCGATTTTGACTAAAAATACCCCTGAGGGTGCACGTGAATTCGTGGTTCCTTCTCGTATTCATTTGGGATCTTTCTATGCATTGCCCCAATCGCCACAACTGTATAAACAGTTATTGATGGCTGGCGGTATGGAAAAATATTATCAAGTTGCGCGCTGCTTTAGAGATGAAGATTTGCGTGCTGATCGTCAACCTGAATTTACACAGCTTGACTTGGAAATGTCTTTTATTGATGACAAGCAGATTCAAGAAACGATTGAACAGTTATTAAAACATGTTTGGAAAAAAGGATTGGGCGTTGATATTCAAACCCCTTTCCCGCGTATGACCTTTGATGAAGCATTTTCATCGTACGGTTCTGATAAACCAGATTTTAGATTTGGATTAAAGATACAAGATTGCACCTCTTTATTTGAAGCTACTGAGCTTAAATTTATTAAAGCAGTACTTGAGAAAAAAGGTAAAATCGGTGCAATTCACATTCAAGGTCATGAGTTTACTCGTTCAGAATTAGATAATATTGTTGATCGTGCAACTCAGTTAGGAGCAAAAGGATTGCTCTGGATTCGCTTTAAAGATGGCGTCGATTCTCCGGTAGCAAAATTCTTGCCTGCTGATTTCTTTGCAAAAGCACAAGCATCAATTCCGGGATTAACCACAAAAAGTACCCTCTTTTTAATTGCTGGGCAATATTCAGAAGCCTGGACTTTATTGGGTAGATTACGTTTAGAAATTGCTAACAAGCTCAACATGATCCCGCATGATCAAAATCATTTCTCATGGATTACTGATTTTCCTATGTTTGAACAAGATCCTGAAACCAAACGCTGGAATGCCGTACACCATCCGTTTACCAGACCTGAACCCGATTGGGAAAATAAACCGATTGCTGAGGTTAAAGCGCGCGCGTATGACGTAGTTCTAAATGGTATTGAATTAGGTGGCGGATCGATTCGTATTCATGATTCTGCAACCCAAGATAAAGTGTTTGATATTTTAGGATTAAGTAAAGAACAGGCGCAAAATAAATTTGGCTTCTTATTGGAAGCACAAGATTTAGGATTTCCTCCGCATGGTGGTATTGCACTTGGCCTTGATCGCTTGATAATGCTTATGACTAAAGCTTCATCAATTCGAGAAGTGATCGCATTCCCTAAAACAGCGCGTGGCATTGATCCAATGATGGAAGCGCCAACACCGATCGAACCGGAGAAATTGCGTGAATATGGACTTTCATTGGTGCCGCAAAAAAAGAAATTAGATTAATTGAGAATAGATCTATTGCTTTTCATAGACCTTACTTGGCTTTCAAAGTTGAAAGACTATTGAGAGATCAATCTTTTTTTAGTTAAGCTGAATAAAATCATGAGTGAGAGTTATGAAAAAAGTTTATTTTTTTGTTGTAGGGATACTGTCTTGTAAAACAAATGGAATGGATATGGGACAGCTTTACCGTTCAACCTCACAACAAGTAAAAAAAGAAATTCAGCAAGAAGATCAAATTCAAAAAGTACAACAAGCGACAGAAAATTTAAGAAAAATTTTTTTTTCTAGTTCCATAGAAGATGACGCACTGTTTCAATTATATACAAATACCCTATTAGAAAGTTCACTTGATAGAAGTGATCTTTTAAAGCAGTTGATTCAAAAAATTGATCCTCTATTAAAGCAAGGTGCAAACATTAATGTGAGGAATGTAAACGGTAAAACTTTTTTAATGCTCGCAATCCCAGGCCCCAGTATAAAACTAATTCGGTACCTTTTGGATCATGGTGCCGACCCAAATACGCAAGACGGGAATGGAAATACTGCTTTAATGGAATTGTTTAAAGATTCACAAGATATAAGTTCTGGAAACATATTGGCTAAAAAAGTTAAAATGCTGATTGAATATGGTGCAGATCGAACCCTTAAAAATAGAGCTGGAAAGACTGCCTTGGATCTTGCTCGCGAAAATAACTATAAACAAAGTATTATTGACCTTCTCTCGAAAAAACAAAAACTAGGTTAACTATAACGGAAATCTCCACGCTATAGCTTTTTTGTTTATTTCTTTGCGCTCATGTTCGCTGACGCTATTTAAATCGTATAAATAAATGGTATAGGGAATATTGGTTTCAGCTAACGCCTTTTGCGCTTCAGCAATATCTTTATTCCCTATTCTTCTTGCTAAATCTAAGGCTATATCGATTTCTGGTTCTTTGCCATTAGCATCATGAGCTTTGGCTTTAGTGCCAAAATAATAGATTGCAACGCCGGGAAATATTTCACTTAAAATGCGAACGATCTCTTTTTGTGATTTTGGATCTACCATGAGTGCTCCTTTTTTACATTCTTTTTTATTTCATTTTAAACAAATTGCTCTGTAATTAAAACAAACCATGTCTACTCCTTTAGTAAACGGTGTATAGTAACAAAGAACATTTTTGTTAAAAGGTGAGTTTATGAAAATTGCAAAAGTTATTGGAAGAGAAATTTATGATGCGCGCGGATTGCCAACCGTAGAATGTGAGATCAGCTTAGAAGATGGCTCTTATGTATCAGCATCGGTACCTACCGGAATTTCTCGGGGAAAACATGAAGCTCATGAAATTAGATCTGATAGTAAAAGCGTAATTCAGGCCGTTGATAACATCGAATCATTAATAGCTCCTCTTATTATTGGTAAAGAGCCAAACGTAGTAAGCATGGATATTGATATGATCGAGCTTGATGGTACGGTCAATAAAGCTAAATTAGGCGCAAATGCGATGCTTGCCGTTAGTAGCGCCGTTTTGCGAGCACAAGCATCAGTTGAAAATATGGAAGTCTACGAGCTGGTTGGCTATTTATGTGAGTATAACGCTGTGTCTTTACCGCTTGCAATGTTTAATTGTATTAGCGGTGGTCAGCATGCGTTCGGGAATGTACGTATTCAAGAGATGATGGTTATTCCTATGGGCGGGCAAAACTTTAGACAATGTTTAGATGCTGCGACTCAATTACACCATTATTTGCAAATCTTGTTACAAAAAAATTTCGATTTCGTTGCGGTAACAACCAGCGGTGGATTGACCGCAGACTTTGAAGATGATGCGCAAGCACTTGAAATGTTGATGGAAGCAATTGAGGCAGTTCAAAAAACAACCCAATATAAATTTTTAATTGCCTTAGACGTTGCAGCGTCTCAATTTTATGATCGAAAAACGAACAAATATGACTGGTATGGAAAGAATTTAGTCGGCGACGATCTTATAGACCTTTATCATCGTTTGATTAAACAGTACCCCATTTTTTCAATCGAAGATGGCTTAAGTGAGTTTGATGAAAAGGGTTGGAAAAAAATGACTGAGCAATTAAGTGACAAGGTTCAGATTTTAGGCGATGATCTGTTTGCCAGCAATCCAAATCATATTGCTAATGGTATTGAGCAGCAATTGGCGACCGGCGCATTAATAAAGCCAACACAAATTGGAACATTAACTGAAGCCTTGCAAGCAATTAAGTTGTGCAAAGAGTATGAGATGCTTTGTGTGTTATCAGGACGCGGCGCTGAAACAAATGATACCATTATTGTTGATTTAGCGGTAGGAACCAGTGCCGGGTATATCAAAGCAGGCGGCCCATCACGCGGAGAGCATCTTGCAAAATACAATGATATTTTGCGTATCGAAGATACATTAATGCTCTCGCTTATGGAATAATATTAAGCTGCTTTTTTCTCAAATGGGTTATCAACATCAGCCATTAAAGATTTAAGATCCTGCTCTTTTGGTTGCGCAACAATTGTTGTTGTTTGCGTTGGCACTGTTAGCGGTACATCAACTTTTTTGCTGGGCGCCGCAATTACGACCGTCTCCTTTTTATCAGCAGGTTTTTGGGTCGAAGCGGTTACCACCGGTGCTTGTGCTTTTACTTTTTCTGCGATGACGCGATTTTCGCCGCGTGAATCAAAAATAGTCGGTGCCATAAATTCATCTTGTGCCAAGAAATCATCAAGATCGATTTCAGCATCATCTTTTTGAGTTCTGAAGAACCAGCGCGTGATTGGATCTTGCAGATTATCAAAGAGCATACCCTCACGTGAATAACTCTTTACTAATTGAACGTGGTTTTTGGTGTAATTGCCCACGCCACCACGAATACGCGGTTCAATAATCGTTGGAGAGATAAATACGGTTAAGTTGCTTTTGTTCGTCGTATTCGTGCGATCTTTAAAGAGCCATCCAATAAGCGGAATTTTTCCTAATAATGGCGTTTCTAACTGTTCTACGATCGTATCAACACGGGTTAATCCGCCTAATGCAAGAATGTGTCCATTTCTTACGTTGGCATTTGTAGTAACATTTCGAGTGATTTTATTAGCGGTGTTAGCTGCTTGAGGCCCTGTGTTAGTAAAGCTTTGGGGGGGCGTTTCAAACTGTTGAATATCAATTACAACATTAAGGTTAACCATATCGGTTGAGCTGATGCGGGGCGTAATTTTTACGCTGAGTGCAGCAGGAATCCATTTACGCGTTTGAGTGGTCGTACCACCAGAGCTACCTGAACCTTGGTCAATTGCAAGTCGTTGTTCTTCAAGTCTAATTTCAGCTTCTTTATTATTAGTTGCAATCAAATGCGGATGATGAAGAACTTTAGATGCATCAAGGAATTTACGCACTTGTGCAATTCCCCATGTTTGTCCTGTTGCTGCATCGTTAAAGGAAAGTAACATGGTCCCTTGATTAAAGAAATTAGCAGCACTAAAGCAAGAAGGACTCGTACTGGATCCTATGTTATCGCAATCGGCGACAATTGTTCCATTTTGATTGAATGCTCTACGCAATAAATCTGTTTGAATAGTGGTTGGATTGGTTACTTGATTGGTTAAGAAGTCGGAAGTCATAGCTGCTTGGAAATTAACCTTATCAGGCAATCCCATACCCAATGGATTGCGAACATTTGAACCCAATGATGCAATATCATCGATTGTTAAATCTGCAATCAAAACTTCAATAATTACTTGAGGTTGTGGAATATCAAGTTGTTCAATAAGTTTTTTAATACGTTCATAATCATCATTACGTGCCGCAATAATAAGGTTATTACTTCCTTGCGCCACACCACTTGGCTGTTCGCCGCTGATAGTAGTTGGCTTATCATCGCGGATAATAACTCCTTCAAAAAAGCGCTCAGTTCCGCCGGCAGTAGTTGCTCCTGCCTTTGATTGCTCCGTTGCGCCAATTTTTTCATTTTTTACAATTCTTTCAAGAACCGGAGCAAATTTTTCAGCTTCTAAATATTGCAGTTGATAAACATGCAGAATTGATTTACCTGATTCTAATTCAACATCAATATAGCTATTAATAAAATCTTTAACGCGTTGTACTGCTTGAGGGCGTCCAAAAACGATAATTCTATTGGTTCGCTCATCGGCAACGATTCTTACCTTTTTGAAAAACGTATTGTTATTTGGTTGGCGTATACCTAAACGAATCTGATTAGCATCGCCGGCAGTTTGCAAAAGATCTTTAAATAAATCTTCGATTTTTTTTGCCGACATATAACGCAATTGAATAATCTCAGGCTTTTCCTGCGCATCTGCAGTATCAAGTGCAGTAATAATGTTCATAACTGCTTTAATGTTATTTGCTTTGTCACTAATCAAGAGGCTGTTTGTTGCTGCATCAGGGGTATAATAAGAAGTGCCACCCGGAGTTGGGGTGCTGCTAGAAGGTCCTGCTTGCGGTGGCAAAACACTATTTAAAATGGCCATTATCTCATTATTATTAGCGTTTTTATCATCACTAATTTTAATGTTTGAAAAATAATATAAATAGCGAATGCGTTTGTCAGTATTAGGAATTTCTTCAGGCTTTACAATATAGAGCGGTAATGCTTCACGATTGATATCATTCGTGGTTTTGACAATATTATACGTATCGTCTTTTGCCACCATAGAATAGCCGGCAATATCAAGTAACGTATATAAAATATCCCATGCTTCATCGATAGAGATTTTTTCTTCAAGATGAAGAGTAACTTTAACATTAATGGCATTTGCGCCGATCGGAAGGACAACGTTAACTTCTTTTTCTGCAGCTAAGAAGTTTATGATATCAATCAAATCTTCATTATCAAAATAAAAACTGATTGTTTTGGGATGCTTTTTATAAAGCTTCTTTTTATTAAGATCGGGATTAACATTCACTTTTTCCTGTAAAACAGGGTGTTCATTTTGTGCAACTTCAGCATATGTTGATACAGTGAGAATAAATGCACAAAGAGAAAGTAATAGATTTTTTTTCATAATAAACCTCGTCATTGATTACGCGCTCTCTTTAGGCATCATAGCTGCAATTTTTATATCAACATCGATGGTGCGTGGAATTCGTTTTGACTTACTAATTTCAAGCTCTTTGGTAAATAATCGTTTATTTTCATCAATCGCATTTAAAAATTCGGTCAGCTGTTTCATGGTAATCCCGCTAAACTGATAGGTTGAGGCAACTTCTTGGTAATTGTCAGTGCGGGTAGTGGTTACTTCGCTTTGAGAAGTAAAGTTAATACCGATAGTTTGTAATATGCGCTGGATATCTTCTTTAATTTTGAAATTTGGATTTTCTGCCAAAAGCGCGGTGACTTCAGCCCGTTCTTTTTGTACTCGTTTCGCTTTATCAAGAACCTGTTTTGCCTTTGCGCGATCTTCATTAATCTGGTCAATACGTTCTGTCCAGTTTGAAACCGATCTGAAATAGAAAAAGAGTATTAATCCCATGATTAAGAATATAATAGTGCCGGTTATCGCCAAATATTTGTACCAAGATTGTTTGTCGAGTGCCCAAATTCGTGCCTGCAAATTGTCAAAGAATGTCATTTTCCTCTCCCTTTGCCAGCTTTATTGATAAAGATGGTCATATTAAATTTAGGGGTATGGACTGATACTGGTTTAAAGAGTCTTGATTCTTTAAGGCTTGCTTCAAGAGCACGCAGTTGAGGATAATCGGGAACCTGTCCTTTAAGAGTAATAACGTCTGGAGTGATTGTTAATTTTTCAATATCAAGTCCAATGGCATCTTTATTAATTTTATCAGTAAGTTCCAGCAAATATTGTAAGAATCGGGTGCGCGCTGAAGATGAGAAGGCAGACCATGTTTGTTCTTCTTGGCGCACTCTGTTTTCAGCGGCTGATAATGCCTCATCAATAGTATCTGCGCTATCAGGAATGCCTTTAATATTTTCTTTTAATGTTTCGACTACTTCTTGCTCAGATTGGTATGCTTCTTTTTTTAATCGGCTCGTTTGCCAGATTGAATTTACTAGTAATCCACCTAAAATGAGTCCCAATAAACTGCATGCTAAAATAAACTCTTTCATAAAAGATTTGCCACGAGACAGCGCGAATTCTCCTTGGCGCAAGTCAAATCGTTCTAATTTAGGCTGTGGCAATGCCGTTGCAAAGCTGACCATGTTAGCTTGCGGCACCACGCTTTTAGCGCTAATGCCAAACCCATTATGAATAAGACTGTTAACACTAAAGAGCTCTGTTTTTATATGTGAAAGCTCAGTTATTAATTCAGGCAAACCTTTTATTCCTGCTGCACCACCAAAAATGATAATTTTATGAATGGATTGTGCCGGCTTTGGTTGGGAAACAAATGATTGTAGTGTGAATAAAATGTCACTAAAGAAAGTGCCAAATGCATTTTTTATCGCATTGGCATAATTTTGATCATGATCAATTTCAAGTCCGAATCTCACAATATGTTCAAGGGCTTGGGTCTCAGAGATTTCTAAGTCATTGGCAACTAAGCGTGCTTGGTCAATGAGCCCTTTTGGTAATGTTCTAATAAAACGTAGTTGCCCATCATAAATGTATGCCATTCGTGTTGATTGAGTTTCTGTCTCAAGAAGCACAACTCCTCCGGGCTGATTGGCATACGAGGGAATCATTGAATAGAGACTATACAGTGCAAACAGATCAATAATAATTTGATCGGGTTGCACTCCGGCTGCTTCAAAGAGTGCCAAGTGTGCCGCAATATATTGATTTTGAACTGCAGCAACGAGTACGATTGAGGAATTTTCCTCAGGAAGTTCTTTAGTCACCATGCAATCAATAACGGCGTCACTTAAAGAAAAAGGAAGTAATGGTTCAACTTCATAGGCAATAACTTTTTTAATAGTTTCAATGCCGATAAACGGAAGTTTAAGTTCTTTGAAAATCGCTTGTGAACTACTTAAGCTCGTGATGATGCGATCATAGTGCGGAATTTGATCCAGTATAATTTTGATAGCGGCGCTCGCACGTTCTGGATAATCGGCAATTCCTGATGATTGAATTGAAGTTTCAAAGCATTTTTCAACAATCATTTCGCGGCCTTTGCATAGGATGAGTGTTGCTTTTACGCTCGTTTTGCTAATATCAAATCCAATAATCCGTGTTGAAAAAAGATAGTAGCCGCGCACGCGTTCAGGTAAGAACATATTTTTTATCATGCGCGTACCTCCTTATCAGATGGTAAAGTAGCCAATGATTTTTTAGAACGTAAATTTGGTTGTGCTACCATGATAGCCGGCTCATTTTTAAAATTGTTTGGGGTTTTAAGCGGCTGTTTAGGATTATTTTTTGCAATTGGAGTTGTTACGCCTTTATTAAATTTAACTTCATCAAGAGCTTCTTTGTGCTGACGATACACAAATTCATCGGTTGCTTTTTCATTAATGTTTTGATTTGCGAAGAACCAACGGTTAATTGGATCATGTTTTTCTGATGGGCGATACATTTCATTCATGGTATCAATATAATCAGTTACGTGTTCATCAGTAAATGCTGTTATTGCTTCATGAGCATCAGGTTCAATAATACGTGAAGATATCAGAATTAATAAGTTAGATTTGCGCGCGATTTTTTGTTTATTTTTAAAGAGCCAGCCTAATATTGGAATATCACCGAGTACCGGAACTTTTGTTTGCAGATTTTCAATATCTGTTTGAATTAATCCGCCCAGCGCAAGTACTTCTTTATTAGTCACAATTGTTTTAGTTTTTACTTCGCGAGTGGTACGAACCGCGGCATCAGGGTTAGCTTCTCCCACGAATTGAGAAAGGGAAACGGTAATATCTAGAACGATCATACCATCAGAGTTTATTTGGGGTGTAATAGTTACTTTTAGTTCTGCAGGAGCATCACCCACGGTATTAACATCTTGTGTTCCAATAATAGTACCGGTTGTTACGCGGCGAACTTCACCAAGCGATACACTTGCCGGAGTCTTGTTGGTTGCGATTAAGAATGGGTTAGAAAGCACTTGAACGTTACTTTCTGTTTGCAACGCTTGTGCAATTGCCCATACGTTTAATGAATCGCCTAAGGAAATAATTGTGTTTCCTGCGGCAATGCCGGTCGATACCAGATTTAATAAGTTACCCAGCAAACGATTAACTCCATTACCATTGATATTCTCAACAACGCTACGATTACCAAATAAGCCGGTTGTTTGGAATTTAGTATTCGTTCCCAACAGTCCTTCAGTTCCCGGAACTCTGCTTCTCATAACCATGCCAAGCTGTTTATTTTCGTTAAGTGCTACTGAAAGAAGTAGAACTTCAATTGCAACCTGTGGTTGAGGTGCATCAAGTTTTGAAATAACTTCTTTAGATTTCAGAAAATCTTCATAGTCACCCTTAATAATCAGACGATTCGTTTCAGGTTCTGCCGTGAATGTGATTGATTTCATATATTTATCCCCGCCCCGAACGCCACCCGCTTTACCTGCTTCAGTGTTAATACCAAATTGGGTAACATCATTCATGATTTTTGCGACGGTGCTTGCATTTGCATAGCGCAATGGCAACACATGTAGGGGGGAATACGGTTGCGATAATTCAACATCAACTGATTGAGTAATGAAATCTTCAATACGTTTTATGGCGTCTTGAGGCCCGAGCAATATGAGTGAATTGCTGCGTGGTTCGGCAAACATGCTTACATTGTCAGGAAAATAAGAAGATCCGAGTGCTTTTCTTCCGGGGAAGTAACGTTGCTGTGTAATTGAAGCAGTATCAGTTTGTGAAAGTGTTTTATAAAGCTCTACTACCTGGCTAGCATCTGCACGTTTTAGTTTTAATACTGACATAGCTTGAGGCATAGTAATGCGATCAAGTTCTTTAACAATGTTCATGAGGCTTTTAATATTATATGCCTTATCGGTAATCAAAAAACCTTTCATTTCTTGCAGTAAAGTTAGTTGAGAGGTTGGACTCCTCAAGGCATCAATTACAGGAGCGATAGTTTTAAGGTCAGCATTTTCAACAAAGTACACAAAACGAACCATCTCATCACTGTTTGGTAACTGCCCTGCCGGTACCCCAATAAACGCAGGAAGTGGTGAACGCTTTGCGGCATCGAGCGTGACAATTCGTTTCAGGCGTGGTGTGCTTTCAGATATTACGGTGAAGCCAGAAATATCTAAGAAGGTTAAAAAGAGATTCCATGCTTCTTTTTTTGTAAGTGGAGATTGCGTTTTGAAAGAGATATTAAATCCTTTTACACTCTTTGCATTTTGCAGCATTGGTGTAATAGAATCGTCAGCAATAAACGTTACATCAAAAAGTTCAGAGATTTGGCTGATCAAAACTTCCAAACTTGCATTTTCAAAATGGAATTCTATCGAAGGCTCTTCTATCTGGCTTGGGATAAACGGCTCGGATAATGTTCTTTCATCAGGAATTTCTGCCGCAGCACTTTCTTCAGTTTCTATTGGTAAGGCGGGAGCTTCAAGAGCTTTTTGATTTGCTGCAAGAATTTCGCCCGGCTCACTTGAAATTCCAATTTTAGACAGTTTTTCTTCAACGATCGCTGGTGGCAAATCGATTGATGTTTCTATGCGTGATTTATTTTTAGAAACGCGTAGTTTTTGAGATTTGTTACCCGCACACCCTGGGAGTAATCCCAGTGCAACAACGAGAAGTAAAGAAATAAAAATGCGCGCAATAGCCATAATTTTACTCATTTAGGTTTGAAAGTGCATTGTGGGTTGGTCGCTTGCCTTTTTCTAACATATTTGCTCGTTCTCTTCCCCTAATCTCTTGCAGCGTTGGTGCAAAAGAATGTTTTTGTTCAAGAACTTTTTTCTGTTCTTGAATCACTTGCTCAGGAGATTTTCTTTGCCCGATTTCCTGAGGTTTGCTTTGAAGAACCTCTTGTAGTTCATAATTAAGAGTTGTTTCTTGATTATTTCTTAATAACGTAACGCGAATCGTTTCATTTGTCTTGAGTTCGGTTATCTGTTTGTAAATAGCTAATCTATTTTGGGTAAGAGCAATTGAAGTTCCGTTTACCTGGGTAATGATGTCATCGGTAGTTAATCCAAGAGCTTGGCCTAATGATCCTTGACCGGCATTATTAATACGCGCTCCGATGCTTTCACCTTGTTTGTAAGCAGTAATTAATTCAAGTGTATCGATAAATTGGCCTAAACTTTGTATGCGCGTGGTAAATTCTGGAGTATTAATTTGGAATGTATTGGTTCCAACTCTGGTAATAATACCTTCCCAATTACCTGCGTTGGCATAACTTGGATCTATTTTGGCATCTTTTTCACGGAGATAGAGGACTTCTTGTTGCCCGTTTGAACGCATTAAAATTACTTTATTACTAAAGATTCTAATCAGTTGCGCATCTTCAACCATGTCGCCAATTTTGTAAGAAGTTTCTTTATTAAGACGATTGTCCATAATAATTGCGCGATTCCGTTCATCATTGGCACGATCAATAATAATGCCTTTAAGGCTAATAGGAAGGGGTTCAATAAATTGTGGGCGTGGTTCATCGGGAACTCTAACCGGCATGGGCACTGGCGGTTCAGGGAACGTGCCGACACGATCGGATGATTCCGTTGGTGCCAGCTCTGGCTGATAGGTATCAAATAAATCATTTTGATATATTTGGCTGATATTAAAGGTAGCAGATTCAGTTTTAGAAGGTGCGCGATAAGGAGTAGGTTCAATTCGTTTGCGTTCGACCATCGATGGACGAGAAAAATAAATAAGCCCAAATGTTAAGAGGGCCAGCAAAAGTAATGCGCTATTTACTATCCAGAATGACTGTCTCATTCAGAGTTCCTTATCGATAAAGAGTTACTTCACACCATACCCCTCATATCGAAATTTTGTCAAGCGAGCCAACGGGTCATGGGCAGGCCACATTGCTCATAATTTTTTGTATCACATGTCCTGTGGATATCTGCTCTGCTTCAGCTTGATAGCTGAGCGTAATGCGATGTCCTAAAACTTTTGGTGCAACTCGTTTTACATCATCCGGAGTTACAAAATGACGGCCTTTCAAGAATGCATGTGCCTTGCTTGCATTAAACAGTGCAAGTGTCGCGCGCGGAGATGCTCCGCAGTCGATGTACTCTTTTACGCCCGTTATTTTTGAAGATTCAGGGGTTCGTGTTGCATGTACTATATTAACCATATACTCAATAAGTCTTTCGTCAACATAAATTGCTTTAGTAAGCGTTTGTGCGGTTTTTATTTCATTTGCTGAAACAAAACTATTTAATGTTGAGATATCCAAGCTGCGACGCAAGAGTTCACGCTCTTCTACTTTACTTGGATATGTTACGTTCAGTTTAAACATGAAACGATCAACCTGTGCTTCAGGGAGGCGATATGTCCCTTCTTGCTCAATCGGATTTTGTGTTGCAAAGACTAAAAAGGGATGATCAAGTAAAAATGTTGATGAACCAATCGTTACTTGGCGTTCTTGCATTGCTTCTAAAAGCGCAGACTGAACTTTTGCCGGTGCACGGTTAATCTCATCGGCTAAAATTAAGTTTGAAAATATGGGGCCTTTTTTTGTCTCAAACTCTTGTGTTTTCTGATTATAAATTAATGTTCCAATTAAGTCTGCCGGTAATAAATCCGGAGTAAATTGAATACGATTAAAGTTTAACCCCAAAACTTTGGTGATTGCTTTAATCATAGTTGTTTTAGCAACACCGGGCACACCTTCAAGCAGAATGTGTCCGTCACATAAAATAGCAATCAAGATAAATTCAATCACTTCATGTTGCCCGACGATAACTTTTGAAACTTCGGTGGCTATGCTATGAAATTGTGAACTTTCGTTTTTTATTTGCTCCATGACAGACGCATGAGCTGTTTGTTGTTCCATCATAGGAATTACCTTTGAAATTTTTCTAAAATATTGTTTACCCTTTGACGCGCCTCATCAAAATTATAAGATGTTATTATGGGCAAGCGGTCAGAAAAGTCCTTTAATTCCGTAACAAATTCTGTGTCTCTGATCTTGAGTGAGTGTCGCAGATAGGCAATGTTTTCATGAATTGCAACCGGTGTGCAATAGCGCGTTTGTTCAGCAGTTATGAGTATCGGCTCTCCTACTTGATAGATGTGAGCCAATAATCCAGCATTCATATCTTTTGAAGTAAGATGCGTTGTACCGCTTTGACTGAAGGGAACTCTTAATTGATGGCCAAACTTTTTTAACAGAGAGTTAAATTCTTTGTTTTTTACCGAATTATTTGAATGGGCTTCTATAAGCAGGATGAGAAGTGTTTTGTTATCAATTGGAAGATCGTATCGTGTATCGTCATAGTCAGAAGGATTCAGCTCTCTTCCTTTAAGGATGCGATTTTTTACTATTTCAAATTTTGTTTTTGGGATTACTGGATGCATGGCAAAAAGAAAGCCCTGCACAGTTACAATCATGAGCGCAAAAAGAAATAAATGGCGTTTCATCTAATGCCTTTTTTTTGTCTTTATACTAACATTAGTATTAAGATATCGTGAGATCAAAAACGTTGCAAATTTAGTATCCAAGGAGTTACGCGTGATTTTATCCGGCAAAGAGATCAAAAGAAAATTGGGTAATGGAATTTTAATTGATCCTTTTAATGAGCGGCAACTGGGGCCCAATAGTTATAATTTACGCTTACATAATGAACTCTTGGTATACGAAGATCAAATTCTTGATATGAAAAAGCAGCATGCGGTTCGTAAGATCATGATACCTCAAGAAGGTCTTGTGCTTGAGCCACACAAATTATATTTGGGTAGAACGCTTGAATACACAAAGACTGATAACTATGTTCCAATGCTTGAGGGAAGATCTTCTATTGGTCGTCTTGGAATGTTTATACATGTGACTGCAGGATTTGGAGATGTTGGGTTTAATGGCTATTGGACACTTGAAATATTTTGCGTGCAACCGATTCGCGTATATCCGGGCGTAGAGATTTGCCAAATATTTTATCACACTATTGAAGGCGAATACACACGCTATATGAGCAACAAGTATCAAAACAATCAAGGCATTCAACCAAGTATGCTGTATAAAGATTTTGAAATTCCAGGTACAAGCTTATAGCTTTACCTATAATTTCTGTTAGAATCTGCCTTCGATTTATATATTTATTACATCAAGGACAGTTCTATGAAAAATCTTTTGTCGATTATCCTACTAACAGCGCCGTTGGTTTCTTTATCAATGTACAAAGACAAGAAGCCATCAGCACTCTCTAAAGATAAGTCAGAAGCAACCACTCTTGCTCGCACATCGCTTCCAGAAGATATTCCAAATATTGGAGATAAAGAGCGCAAAGGGTTTATAGACTGTTTAAATGATATGCGCTACTACCATCTATATAAGCGTGAGTTAAGAGAAACGTACAAAACGGTGGTTAAGCTTGCGCAATTAGAAGAAGAATCTTTAAAAAAAGATGCTAGCGCAGCCAATTATGCACAGTGGCCGCAGGGAGGGGAAGCCTTGCACAAAGGTCAAGTACGCTTAGCTTCGATGATTAATACGTGTTGTGCGGCAGAAGATTTTTATACTAATGTAAAAGCGATTTGTTCCCAAATAGACAAAAGACATGCAAGTTCAGTCGGAAGAGATGAGCCGGTCGATATGGATAGTTTTAGTGTGTATACTGAAATTTTATCAAAATACGAGGCTTTAACCGGAACAACGTGTCACGATATGGCCAGCAATGCACACGAACCGCTGGCATTACGCTTAGTTCAAAAAATTGCAGAGCAGAAAAAAACATAGAGACAAAATAAAATAGATTTTTGTTGCATTAAAAAAGGCAGGATTAAAGTCCTGCCTTTTAATTTTTTGTAATTTACTAATTACCAAATTTCATTTTTAATAGCTTTACCAGCTGCTTTTACCGTTGCCCAGAATTGAAATGGAACGGCAGCAAATTGTGCGCCAACGTCGTTAATGTCGTCGACTTCGTCACTGTTAGCGATTTTGGTTGCGGTATTTTTGATTGCATTACCTGTCTTGTTGGCGGCATCTTTAATTGCGTTACCTGTTTGGGTTGCTGCATCTTTGATGGTGTCGCGGACTTCGATCGCAGCATTTTTTACTTGAGTGCCTGCTTTTTTTGTAGCATTAACTGCTTTGGTAGCAGCATCTTTTACGTTAGTAACGAACTTGGTGTTAGCAATTTTATTAACGGTTTCTTGGGTAAATTCTTTTGCGTCTTGTGCTTGTTCAACGAAGAATTTCGGGTAAGCAGAAACGACATCAACAAAATCTTGATCGATTTCATTTTCGACGATTACGTTTTTGACAGCGCGTACCGGAGTAAGTGCTGCATCTGCTATTTGAGAGCCAACATCTTGTAAGTTGGTTTTTAAACTTGCTTGGGCAATCATTGCAGATGATAAAAGGGAAATGATTAATAGTTTTTTCATATGGTTTCCTTTATAAATGGGTTTTCTAGTTAACAACAGCTATCGTTATCTTCATAACGAGTTACTGAAGAAGGTTTAAAAATGGTTTTAAAGGTATTTTTTATTTTTCGGGCAGGCGCATGAACTAAATAATGGCAGCCGGCAGCCACAGCAAGAATCGGCATGTAACGCTTTGGAATATTAAATGAGCACGGGTTATTTGCTTGTGCAAAAGTTGTGGTAAAAAGTAACGCTAAAACAAGTATTTTTTTCATAAAGACTCCATTTGTCTTATTTAAAGGTATCTTTAATTTGAGCACCAACATCTGCAACTTCTTGCCCTATTTCGTTAAAAACGGTCACCGTTTTTTTATAGCCATTGTGAGTTGAAGCTATCGTTTTATTTCCCAATCCAATAAGTGACATGATAATTGAGTTAGTAAAAGGATATTTAGCGCGTTTGTCGCTTTGAATAGGGTTTGTGACGAGTGCAATAAGCGTAATAACTAACAGGCGTTTCATAGTATAGGGTCCTTAAAGGGCCTAGTAATTAATCTAAAGTTGCTTAGTTACTATGATCTTCTTTTATTATTACGAACATTCATAAGCTTAGCAGAAACAATAAAATAATAAAGTTTTACAATTTAAATCTAAATCATTTGGCATTGTTTTCAAATTGAATTATTTAAGGGCGCGCTGTTTTCCAGATAAAAAACTAAAGAAGCCCGGTTTTTATACCGAGCTTTTTAATTTTTTCAAGCAAATAGCTTAATATTGGTCGCCGTCAGTAGACATTGGCGCAGAAGATACGGGAATATCTTGGCGCGCATAACGTGCGCTAGAATTATCGGTAGACTTCATAAGAGCTAATAGTAAAGACCCTGCCATGAAGATTGTTGCTAAAACCCATGTAATCTTTTGAAAGATGTCTTGGCCGCCTGATCCGCCAAAAAGCATTTGAGCGCCGCCGCCTAAGTTACCTAATCCCATATTGCCTTTACCTTGTTGGATGAGGATGATGAGGATAAGCAAAAAGCAGTTGAAAATAAATAAACCCAATAAAAATCCGTATAACATGCAATTCCTTTATTATGGTTAGATCTAAGGTATTTTATGTAGATAATACTATTTTTTCAAAGCTTTGAAAATCGGTACTTGCCTTGCCAACCAGCACCCCGTCAAGCTCATTGATTCGTTTGAGTGTAAAAATAGTTTGTTCATTAACGTTGCCTCCATAAACAACCTTGCAAGTTATCCCAGAGGCTTTAGATAATACGAATCTTTTAATAGTGTTTACTTGCTCTTTAATATAATCGATTGAGGGGATGCGGTTATTATCTTTGGTCCACAGTGGTTCATATCCGATAATAATCGTTTTTTTCTCATTTTGAATGAGTTTTAAGGTTGGTTCTAACTGCCGTTCCAGCGCTTGCGTGGTGAGTTTATTATCATATTCTTGAGCAGTTTCGCCGATATATAAAATAGGAGTAATATGGTGAGTAAATAAGCGAACTATCTTGTGAGCGATAGCGGTATCAGTTTCATAAAACGCTGTACGGGTTTCAGAATGGCCAACAATGCAATACGAGCAGCCGATTTCAGCTAACGATTCTGCAGCGATTTGGCCAGTGTATGGTCCTTGCTTGTACTCGGAGCAATTTTGAGCTCCTAAGGCAATATTAGTTCCTTGTAGATCATGCTTGAGCGTACTGAGTGAGTCAAATGAAGGACAGATAATAATTGAAAAATCTGTTCCTAATGTTTTAAGAGCAGCGTGATTATTATTCACCCATTCATGAGCTTGCTTGAAAGATAAATACATCTTCCAGCTTGCAACATATATAAATTTATTTTTATTCATTTTTGAGCCTCAATACAGGGCATGCGATCGTAAAGTTCATTTTTTATCGAAGTAGTTTGTGTGTGGATAAAATTTTGTCCCTGTTTCTTTAGTGATGTTTTAACCTCACGTGTCCCTATCTGGCAGGCAAACTCGACTTTATTCTTAGCTGCAATAGAGCGTAGACAGTTATCTTTTGTGTCATAAGGTAATGGCTTATGTTGATTGATCTGTAAATAGCTAAAATAGGCAAGAAGTGCGGTGTATCTTTCTTTTTCAAATAATTTTGCACTTGCCAGTCCAAAGCTTTCTTCGTCACATTTTGTTTTTACCCAATTAGCAAGTCTTTTGGGAGCATTAACAGCAGTTAATCCGAGCGCCGCAAGGGCTGCCCATGCACGTACGCTGCTATCTTGCGCAAGAAAAAGTCCTGGCAACAATAAAGCAAATGTTCCTGCATGTGCTGTGTTAAGTGTATTTTTAATACGTGTAATCGTATCATTTTTAATTGATGCGGCAAGCCAATGAGTCGCAAAGGCGCAAAGATCTTTATTGCTCGTTGCATCAGAAGAAAGAGCGCATTTGCCGTCAGTAGCGCTCCACAACACCGCTGATTCTTGGGGAGTAACATTGGTAGGAATCGGCTCGGTTAGATTAAAATGTTTAAATGCTTCTCTAAATGCAGCTTCGATATCTCTTTGACCCATGCATATTACAGATGTTAGTTTGATCATACAAAAACAATAGAGCACGTATTTTAGTTGCTTCATTTTTTCCTTTTTAAAATTGGCAATTAGCTATTACTCTACGTTGGCTTCTATATTTTTCAAATTTTCAAATATAAGTTTTGTACATCCATTAATTATCAAGGTTATTTAAGTCAAAATAATTAATTTATTTATACTTGAATTTGATATTTGCTATTCTCTCTATAAAAGGGAGAATTATATGAAATTTCATTTTCATAAGTTTTTATTATTAATTCCTGTGGGTTTCTGCGCAATTGTTTTTACTATGGATCAACCAAGATCTAACCCAATTTTGACTGAGCTTGATAAAGATCTTTTAGCAGCGATCACGTCTAATGATGTAGCAGAAGTTAAGCGATTGCTTGATAAAAAGGCGAATCCTAATGTGCAATATGCAGGTCAAGGCGTCCCTTTTAATGTAATGTTTCAGACTCCTCTTATTGCTGCAATTAGTCGTAACGCTTCTTCTGAAATAATAAAACTATTATTGAAGGCTGGAGCGAATCCAAATCTTAGTGACGGGATGCATTCTCTGCCACCAATTATTTGGGCAAGCAGATTAGGTAATGGACAAGCAGTAAAATTATTAATAGATGCAGGCGTTAATCATGACAACTTCTTTCATTATTCTTTAGTATATGCGTTACAAGGTGGGAACTCTAAAATAATTAAAATGCTTGTAAACAAAGGAGCATCTATAAATCCTGAGCTTAAAGGAAAAAAGACTTTGTTAATGCTTCTTTTTGCAGTAGATCTTGGTATTAATGAAAATGATCGATTAATTGAGATGATGAAAGTATTATTGGCTCAAGGATTAGACATCAATGCACAAGACGATACAGGCTGGACGGCGCTTATGCTCGCTGTACAAAAAAACAATGCAGAAGCAGTTAGATTCTTACTAGAACAGGGGGCAAATCAAAATTTACGCAACAAAGACAAGAAAACAGCTTTAGACTTAGCAAGAGAACAAAATAGTCCAGAGGTCATCGCACTTTTAGAAAACCCACCGGCGCATAAATCTTTGATACGAAAAAAGCTGTAGTAAATTTAAACAACTACCACTTTACCTGCTTTGAGCTGGAGCGAAATATTCTTAGCATCCGGATGCTTAAGTAAATGCTGAGAAATGGGCACCAATACATATTGCTGGATGGTACGCTTTAACGGCCGCGCGCCAAATTCTGGCGAATAGCCTTCTTCTGCTAAAAATTTAATTACTGCATCATCGATAGTGAGCGTAATATGTTTTTCAAGCAATCGATTGATAACCGTTTGTAATTGAATCTCTGCAATTTGAGCAACGTCTTTCTCTGAAAGCTTTTTAAAGAAGACAATCGCATCTATGCGATTTAGAAATTCTGGTCTAAATGATGTTTGCAGTAATTTCTCAACCTGCTCTTTAACTTTATCAGTAAGCTCTTTTGCTTCTAAAATTAGATGGGATCCAATATTAGAAGTCATGATTATAATCGTATTTTTAAATGAGACAGTGCGCCCTTGTGAATCAGTCAATCGCCCTTCATCGAGTATTTGCAAAAAGATGTTAAAGACATCCGCATGCGCTTTTTCAATCTCATCAAATAAAATTACTGAGTATGGATTTCTGCGCACCTGCTCAGTTAATTGACCGCCCTCTTCATAACCAACATAACCGGGAGGCGCGCCGATTAAACGAGCAACGGCATGTTTTTCCATGTATTCAGACATGTCAATACGAATCATTTTAGCCGGATCATTGAATAGAAAGTCAGCAACTGTTTTTGCTACTTCAGTTTTACCAACGCCTGTTGGACCTAAGAATAAGAATGATCCGATTGGCTTGTTTGGATCGGTTAATCCTGCCCGATGCATTTGAATGGCGTGCGAAACTTTTTCAATCGCTTTATCTTGACCAATCACATTCATTTTGAGCGTTTCTTCCATTGCCAAGAGTTTTTCAGATTCACTCTTTTTGAGCTTGGCAACCGGAATTTTAGTCCAACGTGCAAGAACGGCTGCGATATCATCTTCATCAACTTGTTGTTTGATTAAATTGGTATCGAGCTTTTTAAGTTTATCTTGTTCTTTGATTACTTCTGCTTCTAATTTTGCAATCTTGCCATATTTAATTTCAGATGCTTTGGCATAATCACCTTCGCGTTCTGCAGCCATATATTGCAATTTTGCGGTCTCTATTTGATCTTTTAAAGCATTGATTTTATCAATTGGTGCTTTTTCTGCTTTCCAGGTGGCAAGCATCTTTTGATGCTGCTCTTTTAAGTTAGCCAGCTCTTTTTCTAATTCTGCAAGGCGATTTTTAGAAACATCACCATCTTTTTCTTTTGCCAGGGCAACCTTTTCAATCTCAAGTTGACGAATTTTGCGCTCAAGTTTATCAATCGCTTCCGGCTGGGATGTGATAGACATTTTAATCATCGATGCTGCTTCATCAACTAAATCGATTGCTTTATCAGGTAAAAAGCGATCAGGGATATATTTAGAAGATAATAAAACTGCATCAATGAGTGCTTGGTCTTTAACATGAATCCCATGATGAAGTTCATAGCGCTCTTTTAATCCGCGTAATATTGAAATTGCATCTTCGATTGATGGCTCTTCAACCAGTACCGGCTGAAAACGACGTTCAAGCGCAGCATCTTTTTCGATATATTTTTTATACTCTTTTAATGTTGTTGCGCCAATGCAATGCAAAGTGCCGCGTGCCAGTGCAGGCTTTAATAAATTTGATGCATCCATACCGCCGCCTGATGATCCAGCGCCAACTAACATATGCATCTCATCGATAAAGAGAATGATGTCATCTTTACCATCTTCGATTTCTTTTAAAACCCCTTTTAAGCGCTCTTCAAATTCACCTTGATATTTTGCGCCGGCAATTAAAAGACCAAGATCTAATGCAAAGATCTGTTTATTGCGTAAACTTTCAGGAACATCATGATTAACAATACGCTGCGCAATACCTTCAACGATTGCTGTTTTACCAACTCCAGGTTCTCCAATTAAGACCGGATTGTTTTTAGTTCTACGCGATAAAATTTGAATAACACGACGAATTTCCTCATGACGTCCAATAACCGGATCAAGCTTTCCTTCGCGTGCTTGCTTTGTCACGTTAATACAATATTTTTCTAAAATCTGATATTGTTTTTCGGCATTTTGGCTATTCACTGTTTTACCTTTTCTGATCTCGTTCATGTGTTCCAAGATTCTTTGTTTAGTAAAGCGAGATTGTACAAAAAAGTCACGTATTGATTGTGGTAAATAAGATGTGGTTGACCAGTTAATCAAAAATGATTCTAAGCTCACGTATTGATCACCTAGATCTTGCGCTTGCTTGATACATGCTTGAATAAAATTTTGAAAATCTTGATCAATAGCTAATTGAGTTCCTTGAGATTTTGGAAGTTTTGCTAATTCTTGTTCAGCAAGTTTTTGCAGTTGTTCAAGATTTACTCCTAAACTGAAAAAAAATGACCGGCAAAAGTCTTCAGTTATAGCAGTTGCTAATAAATGAAGTGGGGTAAGCGTTGGATTATTTTTTTCTTGAGCCAGTGCAGCTGCCTTTTGAATTAACTCTTGACTGGCATGAGTAAATTGATCAAATTTCATGAAGTTGCCTCATGACGTAATTTTTGTAAGCGTGCGATTATTTCGCTCACATCATTTTTTTCAGACTCAGGAATATTTGGCATATTATCGTCATCAGAGTTTTCGGGACTATCGATAGCATCTTGTCCTTTACTTTTAATTAATAAAATGTCTCTTTTTATCTCAGCTAAAAAAGAACGACATGGTTTTTTGGTTAACTGTGTGTCTTTGACTGATTTAAATAAATCTACGTCATTTATACCCAGTGATGCAAAAAAAATACGACGATTTTCTTTAATTGTTGTTAAATCGCGCGTTTCGTCTTTTTTTGTCCAAGCTACTAGATCAGTTTGTTCATAAAATCTCTTGAAGCTTTCAATCGCTAGCCAATATATATCATTTTCAGAAAGGCTTTCGTATAAATCTAAAAGTGCAGCTTGTTGGGCCTCGCATTTTTTAGGGTGCCTTTTAAATATTGCAGTATGTCTTTGATTAAACGTGTTTCCCGTTTGTAAAGCTGCGATTTGTTTTACGGCAAGGCTCACACTATTGAAAGGGAACCGATACAATATTGATGGATCCTGATAATCGGGAAAGATCAACAAATCTGTTTCTAGTGCTCTTTCAAAAGAGAATGTTTTTCTCATGAGTGCTTCGGTTAATGAAATAACTTGCGCATGATTTTTCATACTGATAGCACGCGGCTGTTCTTCCATTGCATTAAGTGAGCAATAACACATTAAAATTATAAGAAAGTATTTTTTCATGGATGAACCTTTTTTATGTTGTTTTTTGGTTTATTGTAACGTGATTTAAAAATCTTGAATATTAATTGAATAAAATAGGATATATTTGGTTAGTTTTTTATTGAAATTAACAAAAAGGTTATTAGATGATCGACAATAAAAAGTTATATATCATTACGAGTCTTTCGTTATTTTTAATGACTTATTCCCCAACTCTTAAAGGCTCTCCTAATACAGATATTCTTCCTAGGTATGTTCAACAGATGGTCGTTCAACCTATTCCTATTCAGCGCGATTCATTGCTTCAATCGGTTGCAATAATTGGAGCCGGCGCAGCATCTTATTTAGGAACAAAAGCGCTCGAACGTTTTTTGTGCAATGAATGTATGGGGCAATGTAGTAGCTATGTAGGGGCTGCAACGTTTGCAGCAGTTGCTTCAGGGTGTTCGATTGTTCGTTATGTTTATCCGGATCGTTTACCAAATAAACATCAAGTGATCCAGGGCTTACGCGATGTTGCCCGGGCAATTGCTTTTGCAACATTAAGGCGATAATAAAGTTATTAATTGATTCTATATGATGCAATTTCTTAGAATGTTTTAAAAAAGGAGTTGTATATGAGAATCTGTTTACT
Organism: uncultured Pseudomonadota bacterium; assembly: GCA_964591235.1. GTDB lineage: Bacteria > Babelota > Babeliae > Babelales > Vermiphilaceae > BTUB01. Next base: position 6,449 of record CAZPZX010000004.1, on the reverse strand, counting down.
AATTTTTTTAATGCCGGTGCTTGCATATTCTATGGATCGTCCAATCAGTGTAGAGCAGAAAAAATCTGATTTTGTGGAACTTGTGACTGATTTTTTTTCAGGTCCCAAAGTTCCTGAATTTTTTAATAGAGCCCCGCAGATTACTGAACAAGAACTTATGCAGCTGGTTGAGCTTGGCAAAAAAGGTTTTGTTTTTTTTTGGTATGCACATGGTATTGATTTTCTGCTCAAGGTAACCCTTGCTAAAGAACAGAAAGCTAAACAAGATGAGAGTGCCAAAGGCAGTAAAGGAAGGCTGTCTGAGCAAGCGCGAGAGTCCCTCTACAAGGCGTATAGTATACAATTAAAAGAGTTGCTAGGCCTTGATAAAAAAGAAGGTAAAGCGAGTCTTGTGGCATCAAAAATTGATGAAGAGAGTATCAAAAGACTTTGGAAGGAATTTCTTGATTTAGCGGGTGCACCGCTCGGCTTGAAAATCATAAAAGATATTCGTCAAAGCTATCAGAATACAGAAAAAAATGAGCCGGCAATTCTCAATTTTATGATTGATGAGTTAGTACAAAAAATATGTGGAAATGTGCTTGAAATTACCAATTATTTAAAAGAGAAAAAAGAACTTGATGATTTAGTCCAATCGCTGAAAAAAAACTTTGCCAAGGAGATAAAAGATCTTAAAGCGATGGGAAGCGATGTTCGAAATATACAAGAATCGCAGCGAATGTTGTTGGGAATATTAACTGCAAACAGATTAAGTTGTCCCATCTTTATCAAAGAAAAAGTTCTTGAGCTAACAAAGCCTGAAAAGGGATTGATTTCTACCGTAAAAGGTTTTTTTGCTTCTTAATTAAAAAAGGGATTGTGATGAAAAAAATGGTTTACTCTTTAATTGCGGTACCGCTTTTGTGTTTGAATATGGATAAGCCTTTGAGCGTGAAAGATAACAAGACGATTGCCGCCACTTTACCGAATCAAAAAAAGGGAACTTCTGCAACTATATCATTAATTAAGAATGGCGCTCGCTTGACTCCTGAAGAATTTCGGCAACTGGTTACCAGCAAAGACGTGTTCTTGTGGGATGCGTATGGTCTGATGATCTTTACTTCTACAAAATTAAAAAAGTCAGAAACTCAAAAGAAAGAACCCGCTTCATTAGTATCTCAAGCAACTCGCGCAGCAGCACAGTTGCCTACAAAGCAGATTCCACTCGATTTTCCACAAAAAGTTCTTATGCTCGATATTTTGTTGCAGCAAGAAAAGCCCGATCTTGATAGAATAGCGGAATGGTTTAGAGAATATATAACGCAAGATAAACCATCTACTGATTATATTTTAAAAATCTGGAACAAGGCTCTGGAACAATTATCAGTTGCACAATCAAAAGAACTTATAAAAAAACTTACCAAGGGCTGGTTTAAAGGGTCAGAAGCAAAATACCTTAGCTTAGGAATAAATTTGATAGATGCTTTGGTTGAGTATCAATGTAGTTTACGGACTGAACTGATTAAAGTTGTAAATAAAAAAGAGCTACTGCGTAATATCACTCGGTTGTTTGACGATTACATTAATGTAAATTTTGCTCCAAATACTGAGATGGAAAGCAAGAAAAAAACTATTTTGAGCTTAATTGAAAGTTCAGAGTCTTGTAAAAAGTATTGCCAGAAAGAACTAGTAAAGTTGCTTGATATATAAAAGTCAAAATGATTCTTTTTTTCGACGCAACTTGTGATACGTGATCGCAAAATGATGCGCGTAGTCTCGAATTGCGATCAATAATTGCCCGACGGCAGAATGAATATCAAGCGTTTTGCCTTCGGGTAAATTGTTGCTAAAAATCGTTTCTTCTCGTTTTGCTAAACTAATAATCGTTGCGTTTGGTAATACCGCTTGCACGGCACTCAGCTGCCCCTTGCCCCCATCGATAACGACTAAATCAGGAATCTCTTGATGGTTTCTATATCTTCGCAAAACAATTTCTTGCAAAGCCGCATAATCGTTTTGTGTTTGTAGTGTTTTAATTTTGAAACGTCTGAAATTATTTTTATCAGGTACTCCATTACTAAAGCGGATGCATGAACCGACTAAATAGCTACTTTGAAAGTGGGAGATGTCAAAGCAATCGATGGTGCGAATTTCTTTATTAATATTTAAAAACGATGAAAGTTCATGGAGAGCTTCATCGCGCGGTTTAATGCTGGTTGGCGTCGTCGCTATAAAAATATCATGTTCGTATTTTTTTTCATTGAATCGGGTTTCAATAGTTTCAAAAATTGTATCGAGGTTTTCAATATAACTGGCCAAACGACGTGAATTTTCAAACGCCATCGATTTGTTACATTCTTTTAACTTTTCTTGAAGGTCTTTGAGCGATTTTTTATGATTTTTTTGCAAGATGTCTATAGCAAGATTGATTCTAAATAGATAATCGTTCATATCAAATGCAGCCATACAGCTGCCGGCACATTTACCAATATGAAAGTCTAAGCAACCATTAGCTATTTTTTTATTGCATAAACGTAATCTAAACGTTTCGGTTAAATACTGTGCAACACCGCGAGCCTGCTTTTTATGTAGGAATGGTCCAAAATAAGTGCCTTTTTTCTTTTTATTGCGGACGATTTCGATAGTCGGGACCGGGTCATGAATTGTAAAAAGAATATAAACAAACGGCTGCCCTTCTTTAAGGAGCACATTATATTTAGGCTTATGCTCTTTAACCATTTGAGCTTCAAGAAGCAGCGCTTCGGTCTCATTTTTGGTCAAAATATAATCGATATCGGCATATTCTTCTACTAAAGAAACCACCTTCCAGTCGTGTCCTTTCTGAAAATAGGAATTAACGCGGTCAGCCAGTGATTTAGCCTTACCCACGTACAAAACAATTCCGTCTTTATCTTTAAAGTAATAAACGCCGGATGCTTTTGGGATGGTTTTGGTGTGTTTTTTAGGAATAGCCATAATAATCCTTTTGCTTCGTTTCTACTATAGCATATTGTATCGAATTAATCGATTTTAAGCTTTAATAACGGTCCATTCCTCTACTGATGAGGCCTGTGCATTTTTTAGCGCGATTGCTAACAAATGGGCGCCCTTTTGAGCTTTGTCAGCATCATGAGGTAAGTTATAATGTGCCAAGAATGCATTGGTTGCTAACGAGAATTCCGGAATATTATTTAAATGCCCGTGTCCATGCTTGTTATCTTGTAACACGAGGAGGTAGATGTTTTGATTACCGTTTGATCGTAGCTGATCAATCAACTCTTTAAATTCTTGATTTGAGTAATACGTATCATTTAAGCGATGCGCAATAAAGATTGGCATCGTATTTCTGATTTTACTAATATCCCCATGAGGTCTGCTTAATGCTGCCCGTGCATCGGGGAAATACCATTTTAACACTGATTCAACAGAGACTGGTATTGCATCATGGGAATATGATTTTTGTAAATTATTAAATAGTTTTTTTGCGTCAATAAATGGCGATTCTAAGATCATGGCAGTCATATTCTTTGGTGCAAAATGCGCTGCATATTCAAGTGCAATTTTTGCTCCGATACACGTTGCGGCCATTATAATAGGTGCGTTAGGATTATTACGTGTTAAGGTTACATACACATTATTGAGACAATTAAGGTTAATGCCTTGTCCAAAATCAAACTCTTTATCAAAGAAATAATCAAAGGTAACCATCGGGGCATTAACAATCGCATGTTTAATCCATGGATTGGTGCAGCGTACGCCGTTGCCTTTGCCACCATGAAATAATCTACCGATGACATCATTTCGGGGACCTGAGTTAATAAAAATCGGAGTTTGTAAACCTTGAGGAATTCCTTTTTTGAATCCCCATGTTGGGATCGATTTATTGGTATCAACAACAACTGTTGCTTGCTCAGGCACAATCTCTTTTTTATTAATATAGGCAAATAGCTCAGGAATAGTTGTACTAGGTTTGGTTGTTGGTTCATCTGCGGCTGGGTACAAATAGCAGACGTTGCTGGTCTCCAGCATTGATGGCGGCAGCTTAGCTACTAAAGATGTCGAGCAGAACGCTAAAAATGATAAAAAGAACAGTAATCTTGTAATCATATTCAATAAACCTCCAGAATAGACATATAAGTAGTATAAAAAAAATTGCTTATTTGTCAAAAAAATTACATTTGGAATGCCTAATGCTGCAGCTTTATATCCTTGGCGTTACAAATAGAAAATTTCAGGCAAAAAGGGGTTGTATGAAGAGAATTATCGGTACAGGGCTAGCGCTTGTGTTGATTGGCATAACCTTCTCCTTTTATGGTCAAAAATCTTCAGTTGAGCAGCCTGTAGAGAGCTTTATTAGCCCATCACAAGACCGTCGATATGACCAGGTTTGTTGGCTTAAAACCCATAATGCCTACTCCTGCGAGCGGTACGGATATGTTTATGCTAATCAGTATTATACGATTGAAGAGCAACTTGAGCGCGGTGTGCGTGGCTTTGAATTTGATACCTATAAACATTCTTCTCAGAAAAGTCCTGCTTTAACTGAATGCACCGTCAGTTTATGCCATGGCGCTTGTGATGTATCAAACAAGTGGATTTATAAACCATGGCGGCTGGGAAATGAGGCACTATGCTTTGTAAACCATGGGTTAGCTCCTATTAAAAAATTTTTAGAAAAACATCCTGATCAGATTATTACTATACAGCTTGAAAATTATGTTTTGTTGGATCGTGGAGCGCATGAAGATATGCTTGATGAGTATATTGAAAGCGCGGGTGTTGCATCGCTTGTGTTGCGGCCACAAGATTGGGATCCTTCTCAAGGTTGGCCAACACTTTCATGGATGATTCAGAATAATAAACGTTTGGTGATTTTTAATGATAAGCCGGCAAATAAACAAACTAAAAAACAAGAGATTTTAAGTCGCCCTTTTGCATCAACTAAATACACCTACTATCAATGGAAAACAATTGTTCAAAACCAATGGGGTGGTGCAAAAGATATCAATAAAGCATTGCAAGAGCGTGGCAACTCTCGCCAAAATCAAGGAACAAAGCGCTTCTTATTAGAGCTTGATTGGTATCCTGATGGCGGTAAAATATTAGGTGGCCCTATTTCGGATGTGATCAATAAGTTTGGTGGGGTGTTCGGCGACGAAAAACAGATTCCGTTTGGTGGTAATTTTGCCAAATTGAATGGAGTTGATTTACAGCAGTTTTTACAACGTGCACGAGAACATGGATTACAACCATCAGGAATTGGAAAAAATCGTTATCCCAATTTTATAAAAGTTGATTATTTCCATGAAGGCACCCCATCGCCACTAAGTATGGTGAATGGAATTAATGCACGCGCGAATGATCCACAGTTGCGCGATCAAATGTTTGCGCCGATGCAATAATAGAAGCTTTGAATTATTTGTTGTTATCTGTTTTTAGGAAGGTGAGAATAGGTATAGACACTTGCTAATAATGCGCTAATGCCGGTACCAAGACGCAGATATTTTCCGTTTTTATAGGTGCGAGATAATTGTGTGCCGATTAAAAATAACAGTGTGCCATTAAAATAAGCATAATGTTTTGCTAGTTTTAAATATATTCTTTTTAATCTGTCTTCGGTTCTAATGAGTTCTTCTAAAGAGCGAATATATTCATCTTTTGCGAGAGTAGCTTGTTCAAAAGAAGCAATGAGTCCACTATTAGCTTCAATCAAATTTTCCAATGCAACTATTTTGTTTTTTGACGCATTAAATACTTGTTTAAGTGTTAAGAGAGTATCATCATCGCTGATATCACTATCTTCATGTTGTTCTTGTTTGTTGTTAGTCATTTTAGATGGCGGTATTTGTTGCTGACTATTAAAACATGAACCGATAAGATTTTTTTGCTGTAATTCTGCATAATGATTTTGTTCTGTAAAAGTTCCTCTATCGATTAGGACTGTAGGGAAACTGTGTCTTCGCATTCGAACTTTTTGTACATCCCTAGACAAGGGGGCATCCATTCCATATGAATAAAATGCTAAGGTAATAAGATAACAAATTATTTTTTTATGCATGTATATTCCGTGTTGTTTTGCGCATTTATAATTTACCTTACTTTTAAAAAGAATTATATTTATACAGATTTAATTTTATGTATATCAGAATATTTTACAAATTTAATAAGGACTCATTATGCTCTATCGATTTCGTTATGGAGTCATGCTCTGCGTTATTGCAGTATGCGGATTTACCGGTTATAAAGTTTACAACTATTTTTTTGATAGTACGCTACCAGAAATCTCTCTTTCCGGGTTAGATGTTGATGGTTTTTATGCCGGTGATATTGCTTGTAAGGTAGTGAGTAATAAAAAAGGTAATTTGTCAGTTTGGCTTGATGGGCAACCATTAATCAATAGTTATCGTTTGCGTAATAAAGGACATGAACACCCATTTATTATTCCATCAAAAACAATTAATAATGGAAAA
>CAZPZX010000003.1:0-35875 GCA_964591235.1 uncultured Pseudomonadota bacterium | reverse complement strand
GGCCAAGAAAATGATAAAGCAACCATTAATGGCATGCCGGTATTAAGCTCACGCATGGAAGGCAATTTAATTTATTATACACTACCCGAAAACCACAACCTTAAGGTTGAAGATCAGGTCACCATGCAAGTAGATTGGCCACGACGCAATCGATTAATGCGCTTGCATTTTGCAGCAGAGCTTATTTTAGAAATTGTAACACAAAAATGGGGGTACCAAAAAGTTGGCGCGCACATTGCTGAAGGCAAATCACGCATAGATTTTAAAGCTGATACTAATGTCTCTACTCACTTTGAAGAGATTCTCAAAGTGTATAATGAAATCATCGATGCAGATAAACCGATCGAAAAAGATTTTACCGATATCGCAACGCAACGTCGCTATTGGAAAATCGATGGCTTTGCACAAGTTCCGTGCGGTGGCACTCATGTGACATCCACTAAAGAGGTTGGGTATGTTACCCTAAAACGCGATCGGCCAGGCAAAGGTATTGAACGAATTGAGATTCGATTAGTTGATGACCAACCCACTTCATGAAAAATAATATTTTATTTTTTCAATATTAAAAGTTGGAACCAACTCAACAAAATATGGCAACTGCCAACTTTGCGTTCTTTGTGCTTGTTTATTATCGGGTGCATCCCAGGGCGGATATACTCTCATTGCCCGCTTGCCCCCTTTTCCATCTTTTGAAATATAATCTTGACGCACCAAAACATCTTTAGGAAAAATAAACTGCCCACAACGATTCTCTTTTGTACCAGTTACCATGACTACATCAAATGGATCTGATAAATCATACGGCATTATTGGCGATCCATTGACCCGTTTCCAGAGCGTCACAAACTGCCCTATTTTTGTTGGGGTGACCTTTGCAACTCTGAAAACAACTTTTTTATCGCTAATCTCAAAAGTGCATGCTCCATAATCCGCACTTTCCCGATCAATTACCATATTTGCAAAAGTTAATCCGTTGGGCTCGTAAATAACTTCTTTAACCATACTTAACAGCGGATGAAACGAATTATTTTTTTTCACTTGATTAGCCTACTATCGATTTCTGAATGGGCTTGCATCAAAAAAGAGCTGAATTCTGGCAATCAATCCATCTTTATTAAATTGAAGCCATGCAACACTGGGCATATCTGCTATATCTTGAAACTTTACTACATATACAACCATCGCCTGATTATCTGAACCGATTGCCGTTTGAATTTCTAATGATTTAAATACTTTCATAAAACCGGCAATAGATTCACTCACCGCATCTTTGCCTTTGAATGCTGATAACGGTCCAAAAAATTGCACATCTGGATGCAAATATTTTTTGATTCCTTCAATATTTTTTTCGGCCATATGTGTGTAATACGCTTGTGCGCGCGTTGCATTTGTTTCCATTTATTTCCTTATAAAAGTTGCAAAACATACTTTTAACGAATGCTATTCCAATACTCATCTAGATTAAGTATCTTGAAAAAAATTGAAAGGAGAAAATGGTCACTAAAAAAAACATATTTTACTTAGCGCTGCTCATATGGCACACATCATCTATAGCATTTTCTGCAGCTTACTATTATGAACTCTATATTCATAATGAGTATTTTGCTGAACCGCCTGGGTTCCCCAGCAAATTCATTCTTTCCCCTATTTTCTCATCCTTTTCACTCGATAGTAATGTCGTACAAGAAGATAGATTTGCGGGCGGTCTTATAGCAGCTCTTCGCCTTACTCATAATCATACCTGGATCGAATTGATTACTGCTATTGGTAAAGAACGCGTTCGCTTAGATGAATTAGAAACAATTAGTAAAAAATCACGATCTGGAATGGATGATTTTTTAATTGATATTGGCCATAATTTTCTTGATGCTACCGGCAAAAAGCAGCTTTTAGTTCACTGGCTCACCGGTATTCCATTAACTAAGAAAGTGAACCTTATAGAAATAAATCAACCGTTGTGGGGGACGCGCACGTATGCAACGGGCCCAGTAATAGAAGCTATCTATGATTTTGTCCGCAATCAAGAATACGACATTTTCATTGGATTGATTACACGGTTCTTACATAGATTTAAACGGCATTATACTCCAATTTTATCTCCCGATGCGCTCTTAAATCCGGGAAATTCACTTGATGTATTAGCGTTATTGCATTATCGGCATTATGGGCAAAATATTGAAGTAGGATATATTTATAGCAATGTTGATAATGTATCTTATCGATTTATTGACGATACTCAACGCTTATCATCGGAACGATATCATAGTTTATATGCTGATTACTTCTATTATTATGAGCAACAATCAATGGGCTTTGAGATTAATCTCGCCAAAACATTTGGAAAACCGTATGAAGGGTATACTATTTTTGGCGCAATTACGTGGTATTTTTAATTTTTATAAAACAAGAAAAGAGGATCCCTTCAAGAATCCTCTTTTACATTTTTAACTAATTTTTTATCTACATTCAGCAGTAGTCCTTGCAACTGCCGGACTTGAATTATTAGTGCCATCGGTAGCAACAATATAATACGTTTTTATATCTTTTGGATTAACGTTGTGAATCACATATTGCAATTCTCCGGATGCAGGAACTGTCGCAATTAAGTTAGTTAATCCCGCATCTCCATAAATTTTATATGCAGTGGGTGGATTTCCGAACGTAGATGCAGTCCAGGTAAGAACATTACTGTATTCTGTCTGTGAAAGAAATATATTTTCCCCGATACACGCGCGAAAGTTTTGTGGAGCTGCGATTATACCGGTATATATCGCATAAACAACTTGATTATAACCATCAGTAGCATATGCATAACGAGCATTCGGAGTTACCGCAACCGTAAACATTCTGCTAATACCCGGAGTATCTAATCCAGGTGTTACCAACGCCGTATTATATCCAGAACTGGCCGGATTGATATCAATAACGCTCACACTGCTAGCACTGCCACTCGTGCCTAAGAAATTCGATACGTAGGCATAACTTCCATCGGGAGTAACCGCTACATCATTGGGAGCATTAAACGCATTAAGCAAGTTTGGGGCACTTAATACAGTATTAAAGTTTGGACTTGCTGGATTAACGTCAATAAAAGTCACCTCATTTGCGGCGCCATTACTTACGTATGCAAATAAACCATCAGCAGTAAATGCAAACCCTTCCGGTTGCGCATTGACTGAAACTAAACCGGGTGCTGCAATCTGAGTATTATAAGTTGGGCTGCTTGGATCAGTATCAATAACCGTCATGGTTCCATTTAAGTTAGCTATATACCCATATAAACCATTAGAAGTTATGGCAATATCAAATGGATTAATTAAAATTCCATTAAGTCCCGAGGTAGAAAGAATCGTATTATAGGTAGGACTGCCAGGATCTATATCTATGACGTTTACACTATTATTGCCACTATTAGCAACATACGCTCGCATACCATCCGGTGTGATTGCTATACTATTGGGCGCATTAAAAGTACCCACCAATCCTGCAGCCGGAACCACCGTATTATAAGTTGGGCTCGATGAATTTGTATCAATAACTACTACACTGTTATTACTAATATCTGCTGCATAGGCAAACGTACCATTAGGAGTAATTGCTATTGATGGCGCATTGCTGATAATTGATTGCAATCCAGGTGCAGCGATAATGGTATTAAATGTTGGACTTGAAGGATTAGTATCAATGACACTAATATTAGTCCCATCGGTAACATATGCATGTAAACTATCAGGCGTAATAGCAATAGCATACGGCGAATTAAAACCGCTGATAGTAGCGATAATAGTATTGGAAGGTGTAGCGGCAGAATACTGAAATAAAAAAAATAGTGATAATAAAGAATATTTTTTCAACATGAGATTCCTCAAATCTTAAACATTGTTATCGATACGCATCGTATAGTACTAACGTATTTTTTTGCAGGTTCGTAAGTCAAGCGATAATCCAAGAACGTTTTTCGAAAAATTGGTACTTGATTTTTAACCAAATATTGCACTACCGTTAAAAAAAAGAAGGATCTGTATGTTAAAAAAAATAATAATTCTTACAATCGCCAGCTACTCTCTCTCATGCGCAGCACTCTGTAATCGTGAAACATTGGTTGAAGTAAAAGGTTCAGGCTTTATTCCTACCAGCAACTTGTATAAACATATTTATCATAGCAGCGGCATGATTGGTGGCGAAATCACCATGAATATTCATGAGCATTTTTATGGCTGGGCAGCTATTGATTGGACACGCAAAACCGGCCGTTCATTGATTGGATTAAGCAGAACCAAAGTGAGTTATTTACCGATTTCATTTGGGTTAAAATATTTTATTCCAAACTGCCATCATGATTGGTATGTTGGCATCGGTGCCTTAGCAGCACGTATTCACACCCATGATTTTTCTCCTAACGTTGCTCCCTTTTACACCAAATGGGGCTGGGGAGCAGTAGCTAAATTGGGCGTAATTGTTGATGTATCTCCCTGCCTGTTTTTTGATTTCTTTGTGAATGGTTCTTGGGTACAAGCAAGCTCGCATAATACGAACGGCGGGACAGTGGTTCCCCATAGAGTAAAAATTCATGCGGCAATTGTAGGGATGGGCTTAGGATATCGCTTTTAGAATAAAATAATTATTTAGACATAAAAAAGGCATTTTGAGTATTCAAAAGTGACATTAATTTTAGTGGCTATTAAAATCCTATGTAGCGAGCAATATTCTTATAAAATGAAGGATATTTGTTTAACGGCCAGCGATTAGGTGAGATTTTTTGATAGGCGCTATCAAGTATTTCTGTATCATGCGTATTTTTAATAATTTCTTTATCGATCTGTTTTTCGCAGTAAACGTTAAACCCTACATAAGCAATGGCATCTAATAAGAATATTCCCGCAGCCTGCAAGGGGGCATCCTTGCGATTTTCAAGAAAATAAGCATTTGAAAAAAGAATTGCTGCTATGAGAGAAACTTTTTTTAAAAAATACCAATTCTTAGAGTAAATAAAGGCACGTTTTGTTAATAGCTTCAGTTCTTTAGCATCCAATTTTTCTATTAACCGATCCCCAATAATAAGACTATTACCAGCTACCCGTAGATCAGTACATATAGGAGTTACCATAGGATTAAATGCTCTAACGTTTCTCATTTCTACATAAATCTTTGGCGCCTTTAGTCCAAACTCTTGAGATGCTTCCTCAACTGCCGATCTTACCCAATCAGGCGGAAAATAGAATCCGTGTATATTAGAAAACAATAAAATAGTTAATGCGCTAGCCAAGTAATTTTTTATAATTTGCAATTTATAATCTCATTAAATTTGTTGATATATATCTATATTCTATCGAAAAAAACGCCACGAGGAATTAATAATTTTATCAATTTTCCTGTAGGCCTGATCATAGTTCAGCCCTTGCGAGCTAACACCACAATCATCAAGAACTTTTTTTTGGTAATCTGACATCGGTTTACTTAAACACTCCTGGGGGGCCGCTTGAGTTGCCTCTTGCTGTGGATGAACGTGGGTTTCTAAATGTTTAGTTTTTTCGCCAATTCTTTTGACTGTTCCAATTCTTTCATAAGATTTCTAAAATCAACAAGATAACGTCGTGCAGTTTCAGGCGATTCGATTCTCAGCATATTTTCATAATTTTTACTGAATGCAGTTCCCGTTAAATTCGCAGACCCTACCCATGTAATGTTATTATCGACTATAATAAACTTATGATGCATACGCGCCGAGTCAATTTCTGATTCAATAAACTCGAGCCCCGTATCCCGAAACACTTCTTCTAATGTTGCCGAATTTGGACTGGATCTATCAAAAATGATTTTAATCGAAACATTTCTTTTTCTAGCCCGTATCAACGCCATGATAATATTTGAATGGGTAACCCAATATGAAGCTATACATATTTTTTCTTTTGCGCTTCGCAAATCTTGATAGAGGCTCTTAAGGCATTTATGACCTTCATGAGGCATAAAAAAAGGCTCAACTGATAATTTAGCTCGTGATCTTGTAGAAATTATAATTAGTGAAAATATAAATAAACCACCGATTAATAAAACTAATCCTAACACAGGAAAATCCTGAGTAGCATGATTCGATCTTAGAGAATAATGTGTCTCATTGCTCTGCTCTAAAGGCCAAGCTTGAGTACCTTTTTTCTCTTGCTTTGAGCATGCAGGACTCAAAATAATGATAATAAATAATAATAATATTTTTCTAATCACAGTACTGCGCTATTTTTTCAAAAGCAGGCTTTACATGGCCCCGATAAGCTTTTTGACTGAAATAAATCGTTTCATGTTTATCTAAAATAAATTTGTATGCTACATCAATAAACTTTCCCATAAGCTCATAATTACGAACCAATTCGAATTCACCCGATGGCCGAGCATTTAAAATACTATTTATAAAACCTTTAAGATCAGTGCTAATCTGAGGATGCCTATAGGATCTATCAAGCTCAGAAGACGTTAGAAGAAGATCCATAATCTCAGAGATATTCTTAATTTTTTTGTTTTGGTAATAGTTTCTAATATGTAATTCTGGTATTCCTATTCCCAAAAATACCCCTGGTACAGCCGCTGTAGACAAAATACCCCTAATAAAATCAGATTGCTTACTAACTTTCGCATCAATTAAGAACCAAACGGCAATAATTGATATTAATTGACTAGTAATTATCGCCCCTCGGGTTACTTTTTCTAACCAACGACTTCTAGGAGCTGAAGTCATATAACAATTGTCATTCGCTTCTAAAATTGTTTTTAACAGTTTTTTAGTTGCAAAAAAAACAGGATTGTCGCCTGTCATTTCATCGATTGAATTGATCGACGCACCTTTGCCAAGCGCTGATTTGACGGCACCTAAATCACATTTATCTATCGCTTTAAATAAAGCTTTATCATGCTGCGCAGTCCAACCATAAGAAAGCGATGCAAAAAAAAGTAACCCTAGAAAATAATTAATAATTTTCATGTAAAATATTCCACAAAGTTCATCTATAAAGGCTAATATTAATTATTACTATAAAGGAAAAGAAAAACTCGGCAACAAAAAACCCACTACCGATGAAGGTAATGGGTTATATTCTAATGGCTGGAGACACTAGAAACACTTCGAACTCTTAACTGGAAATCTATGAATTTGAATTTAAAATTTATCCAGACTTTAACTACACAACATGCCATCTAAATTCTATGTCTTATTAATGCAATTCTTTAGAAAATCATGCATCTGAAATAAAAATATGAAATTAATAGTTTAAGCGCTTGAATGGATCATTAATAAATATCTTATTTTTTTCCGCCCATTCCAATATTTCTTCACGGCTAATAAATATAGCCTTACCCATTCGTTCTGCTTTGATTCGTTTTCTTTTTACTAGGTTTAATACGGCGGTAAAGCGATACCCCAAAATATGGGCTGTTTGGTGTACGGTGTAATATGATTCGCGGAGTGCAACTGGATTTCTTGAGGTAAGGCACAAACAACGTTGATTTTCCATGGTACTCTTTAACTTTTTTATGCCTGCGGTCAATTTTGTCTATAAAAGAACAAATTGGCACAGACGATTTATTTCTTCTTGTGTTAGCTTCATCATTATGCTCACCAATAAAAAAGGGCTCCGAAGAGCCCCTAAATTAATTTAATGTTACATGGTCAGAATTACTTATCCATTTTTTTATTAATAATCCAAATCCTGTTGCAAATATAACCATTAAAATAAAGTTATATATTCCAAGATTTGCACCATAACCGGTCCAACCGAAATACCAGGCTATTGAACAAATAAGTATGCTATGTAGCAATTCTTTTAATAACGCTTTCATCATGGGCACCATGGTCCTGCAAATAAAGCTCCAACAAATAGACTTGCACCTTCAACAGCAGCCATAATTCCTAACGCTGATCCACCACTACTCACGGTAAGTGAAGTTGCAGCCGTTGCAACAGTACTTACTCCAACTGCACTAGTAATTCCACTTGCTACTCCTGCAGTACCAATACTAGCAGCTCCACCTAATCCTGATGCTGCACTTACGGCAGTACTAATAGCTTTAGCTGTGCTACCGCCTGCAGCTGCAGCTAATACGCCACCCCCACTGGCAACAACGGCAGTACTCACTGCTGCTCCTGCTGCTATCCCAACGCTTCCGTAGATTGTTCCCTTGGTTAAAGTATAAGCCCACCATGCAGAAACAGGACCACCTCCAAGACCAGGAGTTTTTGCAACTAATGAATATGAATCATCATCTTCTTTATTGATGCGAATAATCCCCTCGCTTTCAATAAATTTAGCCAATACTTTGTATTTTAATAGATCTCTGAGCTCTTTATTCATCTGATGCTTTTCAATGCGATATGCTGCATTTTCATCTTCAACATACATATCGTGATTGTTGTGATACAGCTTTAAAGCTTCATCTTTTGCTGATACTCCATGCGTAGAAATTAATTCCATCGCCGGCAATTGTGCTGCTACTAAAAGTAGTAATACTAATCTTTTCATAATTATGCCCATCGTTCTTGTGGTTTATATTTGGTGAATGATTCTATGGTTTTTTCTACTTTCTTATTTCCTGCTTCTAATGCAAGTTGTAAGGCTGCATTTTGGCAAGCAAACGGTATCCCCTTTTCATTGCATTTGTCAGATGCATGTTTAATTAAAGCGTCTTTTAATTCAGATTCGCACTTAGTTATTTCAGCTTTATGCTTTAATTTATCCAATTTTGATTGAGACTTTTCTATCTCAATTTGCAGTTTTTTGCAGCTGCTATTTGTTCTTCGGTAGGATGATAATAGCGATACACTTTGTACCCTCCATAGCAAACAACAATACACCCTGCTCCAATTAAGATATAAGGTGCAGCTGGCGAAGACACAATTGCAACTGCAGCTTTTTTTGCCGCAATAACCGCTGCTTTGGCTTTTGTGCTCGCAAGAACCACTCCACCACCAATGGCTTTCGTGGTCTCAAGACCAAAGGTTTTACCAAAATCAGCACCTGCATTAGGGATAGCCTTTGCTAATTCCTGAATGTTTGGAGCAAGTACTTTTGCTGTTTCAACAGTACTATTGGAAATAGCTTGACCAACTTGAGGAACTACCTGAGCAATTTTTTCAATAGCTGGAGCAAGTACCTTTGCTTGTTCTACACCAACTTGAGAGCCTAAATGAGGAAGATTTTGTACGAGCACTTTTAAATGAGGAGACATTTCTTTGATTGCTTTAATACCCAGTTCTCTTGCAGCTTCATTAACTTGTTCTGATGCCCCTTTTATTACAGGAGCAATAACTCTTGCAGCTTCAATGCCATGGTCTGAACCCATTCCTGAACCAAATGAATCGCATGATATAGCTGATACAATCATAGAAAAAAGAATAATTTTTGACGTATTCATTAGTTTTGCACTGACATTTTTTGAGTTATTTCACGATGTTCTTGTTCAAGTATTTCATAACGCTCTATAAGTGTTTTTAGTATTCTGTATTCATTAATGATTCGGATAACACAGAATTTTATCATTTCAAAATCTTCGAGCGGCTCATCTTTATTGCACTTAAAAAGTTCACTGACTAAAAAACCATTAATGGTGGGCGATTTTTCTAATCTTGTAATAAAAACTACTAAATCATTATCGACAGATTTTCCGTACTCCTTGGCCTCTTGATTACTTAAATTCTTCCTATTAACTTCATAACGAAGAATAGCAATGCCTTTTTGTCGAATAGATTCTATGTATTCATATTTATCTGATATTGCTTTGCCAAGCTCGGATAACTCAACTTCTTTATTTAACTTGAACTGTTTTATTTGTGCTAAATTATCAGCAGAAATGGATAAAGGCACTAAAAGTACCATAAGAATAAATGGTTTCACGAAAGACTCCTTGTAAGGTTTAGATGTTTTTGCTTGTTGCTTGATTACGAAAACCTCTTTAAGAAGCTCTATTACTAATCTTTTAAATGAGTCCGTGGAATGATAAAACAATTTTTTATATAAATCAAGCAATAAAACATTAAAGAAATAATAGATGAGCAAAAAGCCTATATAATACGTACTAATCTTGTTTTTTGAGTTTTAAGAATAGTTCGCTTTGCTCGTTTTTTGACTCAAGTTCTGCTAATGCTATTTCGATTGCCTTTTCAACGATCAGTGTTTTGGTAATGCGATAACTTTCATCTTTTAGCTTCTTGCGTAATCGCATCCAGGCATCATCTAACTCATCGAGCGTCTTGCATGACAAATTATAAGTGGTTTTTTCTTTGGAGAGTACATCATTATTTTTAGGGACATTTGTTTGCATATAATGCTCCTTTACATTTAGGTGCTCAATTATAGTTCAAGCAATATTTATTGCAATATTGCTGCAAACATTTAATCAACTACTAAATGAACACGTGAGCAATGAAGCAATTTTTTTTTGCGCTAATGAACGCGAGAAAAAACTTTACACTATTGATCGCGCGACTATGGAACACGACGCGATTCGAGATCATAAAAAAACACAATCAAATTTGAATCGAGTGCTATATTAATTTACTCATAAGTGAATCCTATCGGGGAGCATTGTAAACTTTTAGCACTACTCAATTTTATTGCTCCCCGATTTCAGTTATTTATTTCGAGCCGCTTCTACCATTGCATCTGGACGTAAGTTCCTACTTGCTTGCTCGAGAGGATATAAGAAGTCTTTTACTAAATGGATGTTTGTTCGAGCATTAGCATGCTGCGCTTGGAGTTCTGCGGGAACGGGCTTGCCTCTTTTTGTTAGATTTTGAACTTCCAAATCAACAACGCGCGCTGCACTCTCAGCATTACCAACGAGAGACGCCTTATTTGGTCCTAGGACGTCATACCATACATAGTAATCATACATGGGAAATTTGCCCCCTCTTATGATAGCTGTCGTTTCATTGAGCAATTTTTGAATTATTTTTGAATCGGTCTTTTCAAACAAAGCTTTCTTTAATTGCTCAACGTTTTGCTCAACTGATTTGATAATCGGCCATGTTGACGGATCTGTTCGATCAGCCTTGTCCATTCCATATAAAAAATTTCCCATAAGTGATAGTGATAGAAAAAGAAAATTTATGCACTTCATTGGATATCCTTGTTTTTGATAGTTGTGTTCAGAGAGTATATTTAGGGATTGAGTGTACGAACGAAGCTTTTAGTTTCTTCAGTTAAGTTTGAACGAGGACCTTTTATTTTTTGTTTTTCTTTTTTAGATCTTATTGAGCGCTCTTTTTTAGATAATATTTGCTCTTCAGTTTTATGTGTAGGGTACAAAGTAATCACTCGTCTTCCTGACGGGTCCATTACGACAACTACGTTATCTCGAGTATATTTAATGCTTTTATCGGCTTTATTAACAACTCTTGTTCCATATTTAATTGCCCTTTCTATTTCATTTATAGAAATATCACGATCTTCCATCTGCTGCCATGCATGATCTGTTATAACTATCTCATTGCTTAGTTCTTTTTGTCTTTTTTCTATCTTTCTTTGAGCAATAGCAAGACGTTCATATGCTTTTTCTGATGAGTATGCCGAAGAAACTAGGGCAAAAATAATAACAATCGATACAATAACTTTATTCATATTCAATAACTCCTTTTGATATGTTTTTATTCAAAGCTCAGCTGATCTTTGTATTTATTTCCCAATCTAATAAGAGCTCGTATTAGCATTGAAGTATTAAGTAATTTTCTTTCTCTATTACATGCATAAAGTGCTAGCTCGTTTAATAACTCTTTATATTCTGTCGTTATTGTGCAGCTCAATTGTGGTTTGATTCTGATATCTCCCTTTTTGAATAGATAATACATAGTATTACAAACACGCTACATTACTTTATTGCAATATTTCAATAATTTCATATTGCATAATTATTACACAGTTTGAATGTAGTAAGGGGATGTTTTAGTACGATGATACGAAAGTATATGAATAGTGAATTGATACTAAATCACTTCAATACTTCACTATTGCAATTCAATAACACTAACTCATTGTAAGACGGTGATAGCGTAACCATTTGTCATAACATGACTGTAATACAGTACCATTATGATGAAGTAATTGAGTCGTAAAGAAATCAGATATTAAGGTAATAGTATGGGATTGCAAGAGAATTTGACAGCGTCTTGAAGTGATAGAAGGGTGATAGGGTAATAAAAAAGCTCCCTATGCTTTTATATCCCCAACTTTTTTACAAAGTTCAAGATATTATAGCAGGAAGAAATAAGACGCCAATTCAATATGCTGGGAAACCCATTCTTCTTCGCGGCTTGCTTAGCTGTGCCCGGTGCGGGTGCACTGTGTCCGGTGATATTAAGAAGCAAAAATATGTTTATTATGCCTGTGGTAATTCTAAAAAAATATGCACGAGGATATGGGTTAGAGAAGAAAAAATTGTAAGCGTATTGTTAAACAATTTTGATAAAATTCAATTATCCGATGAGCAAATTACAAAGATTGTCACTTATTTAAAACAATCTTATGCGAACCAACAAGCTTTTCTAGAAAATGCACAAAAAATATTACGTAAAGAATTAGATACCATTCAAAGCCCGCTGTCCAAATTAGTTGATATGCATCTCGATGGTACTATTGACCCAGAAACTTACAAAATAAAACTTGAAGAGTACAAAAAAAGGCAACGAGAAATCACTTTGGAGATGCAAGCGCATGTGGAAACCGATGAGAGCTGCCTAATCACTGTAGAAACTGTCTTAAGTTTAGCTAATAACGCTCGGCACTGGTTTGAGCGTTCGAATCTGGAAGAAAAGCAGCGCCTTTTGCGATTTGTTTATTCCAACTTACAATTGGATGGTGAAAATTTGCTTCTAGAACTAAAAGAGCCATTTTTGACGTACTCAAAAATGGCTCTAGAACCTGATTGGCTGGGGCGGAAGGATTCGAACCTCCGAATGTCGGTACCAAAAACCGATGCCTTACCACTTGGCGACGCCCCAACGTAAATTTTTAAATCTCTTCGTGATCGATGTCGTGTTCGAGAACTTTTTTGTATTCGTCAATCACTAAATCTTCAATCGATTTTCTCATATCTGAATTAAGCGGATGCACAATATCTCTAAAGGTGCCGTCTTTTCGACGACGGGATGGCATTGATACAAAGAAACCTTTGTTGCCTTCAATGATCTTTAGATCACGGACTATAAAAGAATTGTCAAAGACGATTGTTGCATAGGCTTTAAGCCGCCCCGTTTCTTTAGCCGGGTACACTTTTACTTCAGTAATTTCCATGACCACTATCCTTTAGAGCTTATATTGCTTACTCTCTTGTTTTACTGTTTTAACAGTGACATTATTGTATAAGATCAGCTTTTTTTGTCAAATATTATATTTTTTTCGCTGCACGAAGTTTTGCAGAACGTGCTGATGGATTCTCTGCCAACTCTTGCTCACTTGCCGTAATGACTTTCGGAGTCAGAACTTCCAGAGTTCTGGCATGCTCTTGATCTTTAAAAACTTGCTTTACAATCCGATCTTCAAGTGAGTGAAAACTAATACAAACTAATCTTCCATTTGTATTTAAAGCTTTAATTGCGGCCGGGAAAAAGGCTTCAATATTATCTAGCTCATGATTCACGTATATCCGCAGTGCCTGAAACACTTTAGTAGCCGGATGGATACTTCGCTTTCCTTTATTAGGGATAATCGATTCCACCAAGTCCACAAGCTGCCCGGTGGTTTTAAATCGATGATTACTGCGTTGCGCGACAATTGCGCGGGCAATCTGACGCGCTTTAGCTTCTTGACCAAGCTGAAAAAAGATTTGAGCAAGCTTCTCTTCTGTTGCTTTATTGATAATATCGGCCGCAGTCACTTGAAAGTGAGCCGGTGAAAGCCGCATATCTAATGGAGTATCTTTGAAAAGAGAAAGACCGGCGGTATTGGCAATCTGGATCTGAGAAGTACCAAAATCGGCTAAAATACCATCAACCGACTCAATATCATTCTTTCTAAGAAGCTTATAAAGATGTCCAAAGTTACCCCAGACTAACTCTAAGCGGTCCCCAAACTGCTCTTTCAAAGGAGCACCAAAATTTTCTATTGCTTTATTATCCCAATCAAAGGCAATCACTTTGCAGGTGGGCTCTTTTTCAAGGATTGCCCGGGTGTGCCCCCCGGAACCAAAAGTGACATCTAGATATGTTTTACCGGGCTTAATATCCAGGTATTCTAATACCTCATTTATTAAGACCGGTTTATGTGCTTTTATGTTTTTTAATATATTCGTCATGTAAATTTTTGTACCAAATTATCCAATGCTATGCCGCGTGAGCCCTTAACCAAGACAACTGATTCTTGGCTCAACTTATCTTCAAGTTTTGACACGGCCTCTTTCCAAGTCGGAACCACATCAACGGTAATACCCACTGGCACTGTCTTATAGGTCCATTTTACCATATCCCCCACAAGGATCAAATGCTTTAATGAAGGGACTTTTCTCAAGAATCGGCCCAGTTGACGGTGCCAGAACGGGGAATTAACTCCCAACTCAAGCATATCTCCCAAGACGGCTATCTTTTGTGCTTTGGTATCTATTTTTTGGAATGCCAATAATGCTGCCTTCATACTTTCAGGGTTTGCATTATAGCAATCATGAATAATTTTGCCCGGCTTGGTTGCTAAATTCTTTTCTTCAAAGCGACCCGTAACTTTAAGCGGCAGCTGAATACCTTCAACTATTTTGGCGGTCGGCACATGTAATAAGTATGCAACAGCAGTTGCTGCAAGTGCATTAAAAACTAACCCCTCATGCGGATTTTGGAAATTAACGGTATATTTTTCTTTATATATTTTAAATGTACAAGAAATTAACGAGCCGGTTGATTGAATTTTACGGGCTTGAATTTGGTTGATCGTTTTAGTTCCAAATTTAATCATCGGATGAGCATAGCCAACATGAGATAATAAGGCTTGATCACCATTAATAATACCAATACTGCTATCAGTAAAACATTTAAAAATATCTCGTTTTTCTAATGCAATATCTGAAAGAGACCCAAGACCCTCCATATGCGCATGACCAATACAGGTAATTACTGCTGTAGTGGGACGTACAATCTTTGCAAGTTCCGCCATTTCACCGCGCTTACTAATACCCATTTCAAAAATTGCCACTTGATGATGTGAACGCATTTTGAAAATGTTTATTGAAAGACCAACCCGCGTGTTTTGATTCGCTTCGGATGCGACAAATGAAGTCTCATTCAAACGTAAAATATTTTTAATTAATTCTTTAGTTGAAGTTTTTCCTACTGATCCGGTAATACCAACAACCGGATAGGTAAATTGATTTCTCCATGCACATGCCAGCTTGATGAATGCTTGCATGGTATCAGGCACAATAATCACTAATTTATTTTTCAAAATATTTTGATCAAGCCTATTCAAAAGATCTTTTTTATCAGAAGCAATAAAAAGTCCTGATGCATTTTTTTCAAGTGCTTGTTTTAAATAGTTATGTCCATCAACCTGCGCACCTGAAATTGCAACAAAAATATTTCCTGCTGTTAATGTTCGAGTATCAACTGAAAAAGAAACGTCATCAGGAAATGTTGCAAAAGGAATTGCCGCGTCAGGCAATACACCTTTTATAAAATGCTGATCAAAACGCATTGATTTTCTCCGATTTTCCACGCGAAAATTTTAAATTTGAAAACTTTTAAATTCTTTTATTCTGCACAAAAAATGTCTGTTTTTTGAACATTTGTCAAGTAATTTAAGGTGTTTTTATTTTTGAAAAATAGAAGTAAATGATACTTTTTTTGCGCACTAGAAATGTTTCGCAAAAAAAATATATCTTATGCAATTTATTGTATGTGTAATTATTTTATCGATTAACTTTTCGTGTCTTACCACCGTAGGAAGGCGCAATTAATCCTTGTGCTTCAAGCATATCGATAATTCGGGCAGAGCGATTGTAACCGATTCTGAATCTTCGTTGCAATAATGAAATAGATACTTCATCAATTTCTTGCAAGAATCCGCATATCTCTTCATACATTGCATCCTGTTCAGAATCGATATTCACCCGATCTTGTTCGCATACTTGTTTTAAATCTAAATAATCGGGAGCACGCTGCGATCTAATATGCGCAATCACTTGATTAATCTCTTTATCAAGAACATATGCCCCATGCACACGTTTTAATAATGAATCATTGGCATCAAGAAACAGCATATCTCCTTTGCCTAATAATTTATCAGCGCCGGCACAATCTAAAATGGTGCGTGAATCGATTTTAGATGTTACACGGAAAGATATTCTGCTCGGGAAGTTTACTTTTATTAAACCGGTAATCACATCAACCGATGGCCGTTGCGTTGCAGAAATTAAATGGATACCTGCTGCGCGCGCCATTTGCGTGATACGAATAATGGAATCTTCAACCTCTTTACCGGCACACATCATTAAATCAGCAAGCTCATCGATCACAACGACAATGAACGGCATTTTGTCTAAATTATTTTTCTCTGCCATTGAACGGTAATCATGAATATTACGCGCGCCCGCTTTTGCCATTGTTTCATAGCGCTCTTCCATCTGTTTAACAACCCAGCGCAATACTGATGGCGATTGTTTTGGATCGGTTACGATGGGAAACAATAAATGTGCAATATCAGCAAATGGTGCAAATTCTAATCGTTTAGGATCGATTAAGACTAAACGTAAGTCATCGGGTGATACTTTGCAGAGTAAACTAATTAACATCGCATTGAGCGCAACCGATTTTCCTGATCCGGTCGATCCTGCCATTAATAGATGCGGCATCTTTGCCAAATCGATAATCACCGGACTTCCAATCGTATCGACTCCTAAAATCATGGGTAATGCTGCAGAAGTATCTCTATATGAATCAGATTTAATCAGTTGCGAGAGTAACACGCCACGCCGATGTTTATTTGCAACTTCAAATCCTACCACTGATTTTCCCGGAATCGGCGCGATAATACGAATGCTGGTTGCTTGCAGCGCCAGTGCAAGATCATCTTCAAGCGCAACAATTTTACTAATTTTAGTATCTATTTGCGGTTGATATTCAAACATGGTTACCACCGGTCCACGTTTGATTGCGGTTACTTTTCCAAAGACACCAAATCGTTCTAATTTTTCTTGCAACACTACTGCACGCTTTTCTAACTCTTGCATCAGCGCATGATCATTATGTTCTTCATCAACACCGATAAACATATCTAATTTAGGCAGTTCATATGCAGCCATTTCCTCAAGTAATTGATCATGAGATTCGTGAGCAACTTCTTGCTCTTCTGGTGCAAAAGATTCTTGTGCTGATTCCTGCACTGATTGCACCGGTTCTTGGGCAATCTCGTGTTTTTTAAAATCCTGCCAAAATTCATCAGAGGCGATATCTGAATGCGTATCGGCATTACTTGCACTAAATGTTTGCTCTGGCGGATTTATATAGGCTTTATATTTTTTATGCAGGAATTTTTGCATACGTTGCAGACAGGAATAGATTCTTTTATAAGTATGGCGTATTGCAGTATACAAAGGATACACAATCATTCGACACAAACGCTTGAAAGTAAAATAAGAAAGACCCTTTTTTAATAATCCTACAAATGAAAATCGCGTTATCACAATCAAACAAGCAGACAAAAGCGTGTACAATAAAATAAAAGTTCCAACCCGATCAAATAGCTTTAAACAGCAACTTTTAAAGAGATAACCAAAAAAACCGCCCGGGCAGGAGCCGGCAAGTAGCGTAATATTATGCACGGCACATACTGTTGCTAAAACGACTACCAATATTGAATAAGCGGTAATGCGATCCCATTCTTCATGCCATTCCCGTTTTGCCAATAAAGCGAACAGTAAAAAAAATCCTAAGCAGACAAAAACCAGTGCGGCAGTTCCAAATAAATAATAAAAAAGTCCTGCAATGCACGCTCCAACATAGCCACATAAATTGCTATCGGCGCTTGCTTGAGTATCAAAATAAAACCAGGAATGATCGTGAGCATTATAGGTAAGTAAAGAAACTGCTAAAAATAAGGTACCCGCTAAAATAAGTAATAATTGTAATTCATGAATAAACGGTACCGATTCATTACGTATTGCAGCTTTTTTAAATATGCCTAACATTTGCTCCCCCTTTTATTTCTTAAGCACAGAAAAAATAGAATAGTATCGGCAGTATCATGTACCACCCAAAAAGATACCACCCATTCAGCTGAATTATTTTTACTACTAATAAAAATACTATCCAACTGAGTCCACTACTTATGATAATAGCTAAGCAGATTTTCATATTCAATGATTGCCATAACTTTGCTCTATCAGACGTGCTTGCAAGACTTTTTGCAATTGCCAGGATCATAAGCGGCACCTGCAAAAGCCAAGACAAACAAAACGCATCTAACAGAGAAAATCCTAATAAGCAGCCAACAAAGCAGGTCAACGCTAATCGCGAGACTCCGGGTAATAATGCAATCGATTGGGTCAATCCTAAAATAATCGCATCAGAGATATGCCATGAGGTTATTACTTTATTGCCGTTACACATACCGGTCTTTATTAATGCATACGCGGTTATTATAAAGCCGATTACTGCCGGAAAAAATTCTATAACATCTGGCTTTATTAAAAATAAGATACCGGTAATCATATCGGCACAGATAACCCATATAATTGGTTTGATATCTATGATTCCATCATGAAAAATAAATGAAAGCCATTGAGGGAAAAAATAAGCACAGAGAATTACTAATGTTGGTAGATGCAAAAAGTAATAAAAACTCTTTATATTAAGATTTTTTTGCGTAAAAAAGTTAGATACATGGTATCCTAATTTGGCACAAAAACATTCTAAAAGAAATAAATGTCCGGAGCTACTAATCGGCATCATCTCAATAATAATTTGAGCGGCTATCCAAAAATATACAAACAACATAGGGACCTTTTGACAAACATTTATATTACAGTAGTTTTTTGCAACATTTTAAAACTTTAATGCTATGAATTATGATGAATTATCTCATTAAATTTGCAAGCATCGCACTTATTTTATTTTTTTATGTACAATGAGCCTGAAAAACCTCTTCAAAAGACAAATTAATTCATCATCTTTTTGATAGGGTGTTTTAACAGTGTTGGTTAAACGTAAAATAGATGAAAGAACATATCACTAAAAAATCTCGACAGTGTTTTGCAAATCGGCCATATCTGTTTGATTATCGATGATATTATCTCGAAATAAATAAAATCATACGATCCCTAACGCAATTGACTTCTTGATCGAAATATAAGAAATTCTATAACAAATGGACATGAATATTAAAAAAGCAAGGAGCATATAATGAACTGCCGATTACTATTGTTTTTAATCACCTCTTTTTTCACTACTATCTGTTCTTATGCTCTTAATCCCTATATTAGCATTCGTTCGCAAAGCGTTGATGCTGCAAGAGATTTGGTTGGCTGGACAGACAAAATAAATCTTTTTGATATGGAAAATCTCTATGTCACCGGAGCTGTCACCTTAGAAGGAACACGTTCATTCGATTCAGATGCGTTAAGCCATTGTTTATTTGGTTTATCTCGACGTTCTGATAGCAATTCAGATCAACTGTTTGTTGATGTTACCGGAAGTGCCGTACCTAATCGTAATGCAACCGATTGGCTTGCAGACTATTTCGGTTTACCTCCCACATTCCAAAGTCGTTTAGTATTTAAACCACGCGTGAGTAACTTTATTATAGATTTTTCATTTTATGTTGGACTTGATGAATTTCTAAGTGGACTTTATTTTAGAGCTCATGCACCTGTTGTTGTCACCCGTTGGGGCTTGGGATTTGATGAAGAGCCTTTACCAAATTCGTTACCACCTGCAGGCTATCCAGCCGGTTATTTTTCACCAACTCCAGTTCCGGTTGCAAATCTGTTAAATACAGCATCAGAATTTTTTTCAGATGAAGATGTTCCAACATTACCCGATGGCATTACGTTTGAACCGTTAGCATTTGCACGTTTTGAGCAAGCACGCTTACATAAAACGGCACTTGCAGAAATTCAAATGGCTCTTGGCTATAACTTCATTTTATGTCCCTGCTATCATCTTGGTTTTAATTTCCGCGTTTATGCACCTACCGGAAATCGTCCTCATGGAATTTTTGCGTTTGAACCGATTTGTGGTAATGGTAAACATTGGGAAGTGGGTGGTGGTTTTACCAGTCATTATACCTTTTGGGAAAGTGATGATGAGGAAAGTTCATTTGGATTATATGTCGATGGAAACTTCACCCATCTATGTAATGCTACCCAAACGCGCACGTTTGATTTAGTTGGTAAACCAAATAGCCGCTATATGCTTGCAGAGCGCTTAGGCACCCCGGTGCAAAATCTCTTTGCAAATCCTGTGCAAGGAACAGCATTGGGAAGTACCGTTCCTGCGGCACAATTTAAAAATGCATATGCCCCGGTTGCAAACTTAACTTCACTTAAAGTAAAAGTAAGTGCTGCAATCCAAGCAGATATCGTTGCACTCCTTGATTATACTTCTTGCGGATTATCCGTTGATGTTGGTTATAATTTCTGGGCACGCAGCTGTGAAAAAATTATTATTAAAAAAGGACAAGGGCCAACACGCTTAGAATCAGGAAATGTCTGGGCACTTAAAGGTGATGCGAATGTATACGGATTTGCAGCATCAAATGCCGTAACTCCGCCACCTGCGGGTGCAGGAATTCCATTATCTGCTACTCAAAGTACCGCAACTATCAATGCCGGCAATAATGCGGGAGATCCTCAAAATCCCGGTGTAGACAATGCAGAATTTGCAATGTTTACTGCGCTAAATAATTTAGATCAAATTGTTATCTCTCCGGGAGATCCAGCTGGCGCGGCAACACAACAACGCACTTCTAACGATCCGGTATTCTTATCCAATGCTGATATCGATTTAACGGGCAGCAAAGGAATGACACATAAAATCTTTGCGCATTTAAGTTACACATGGCAAGAATGTGAAGATATAGTGCCATACATTGGTATCGGCGGAAAAGCTGAATTTGGCCCGCGCCATGGTGAACCTAAATGCACGAGCGGATCTGCGTGCTCATTAGTAAATATTGAACCAATTCAGCCATGCACCGATTGCACGTCTTGTAAAAACTGTGCACTATCGGAATGGGGTGTATGGATAAAAGGTGGAATATTCTGGAGTTAATTAAAAGGGACTATGTATGAAGCATCTTAAAATTCTAACCTTTATTTGTTTATTGAATGTTATTCCAATAGGCGCGATTGTTCCATTTATTCAACCACGTTCGCAAAGTGAAGATTCCGCACGAGAATTAGTTGGCTGGACACGCTACATAAATCAATTTGATACCGATTACTTGTATGGTAGTTGGGCGACAACGGTAGAATATTCGCAAACCTTTAGTCCGTTTAACATTGGCAGAAATTTGTTTGGTTTCGATTTAATTGATGATACAAAACCATTTATTCACGTTACCGGTAGCCAAGTTGGCGATCGAGATGAGTTTGATTGGCTTGCCGATTATTTTGGATTACCAACCGATTTTGAATCCAAACTGATGTTCAATCCAAAGGTACAAAATATTGTAGCCGATTTTGATTTCTATTTTGGTTTGGATTATTTAATTAACGGTTTATACATTAGATTCCATGCCCCAATCGTACACACCAAGTGGAATTTAAATTTTACCGAAGAAGTTATTAATCCTGGTGTTAATGGATATAATGCGGGTTATTTTGGACCGACAGCAGTGCCTCGCAACCAATTATTACAACAATTTGCCGATTTTGCATCCGGAAAAGCTCCCAATTTAAATGCACCAATCGTATTTGCCCCATTAACAAATGCAAAAATCCCAACACGTGCCTTAAGCAAAACTGGTCTGGCTGAAATTCAAGCTGCTTTTGGGTGGAACTTTTTACAAAGTGAAGGCCATCATTTTGGTTTAAATCTGCGCACCGCAATTCCAACAGGCAATAGGCCACAAGGGGAATTTTTATTTGAACCGATGGTTGGCAACGGCAAACATTGGGAGTTAGGATTAGGTCTCACCTCTCACTTTTTATTATTTACCGATTGCAAATGTCGCAGTGTCGGCTTTTATTTTGATGCAAATCTTACCCATATGTTTTGGAACATCCAACGGCGAACTTTTGATTTAGTTAATAAACCACTTTCTCGTTACATGCTCCTTGAAAAACTTGGCGCACCGGTCAGTAATTTATTTATAAATACTGCCCAAGGAACCTCTGAAGGAAGTACGGCACCACCCTATCAATTTCAAAATCAGTTTATTCCTGTTGCTAACTTAACTACTTTTGATGTTGAAGTCGGCGTTACTGCACAATTAGATGCAACGGCAATGCTTAATGTGCGTTTTGGCAATTGGGATATTGATGTTGGTTACAACTATTGGAACCGTTTATGTGAAAATGTTTCTCCAAAATGTTCATGCACATTACCTTTTAATAATAATCAAATATATGCATTAAAAGGTGATGCACGCGTATATGGCTTTGTTGCCAATGATGCCGGATCACCACCTGTACCTGCAGGCACGCCAATTCCTTTATCTGCAACTGAGAATCGCGCAAACATCCATGCAGGCACTAACCGTCCATTAAACCAACCGGTAACTGCAGCTCAAAATCAAAATCCGGGAATTGACGGTGGACAAAATCAATGGGCAATGGTCACATCAATAGCAGGCGGCGATAGCAACCAGATCGTAGTCTTCCCGGGTCAAGATGGTGGTGCGGACACACAACAACGCTCATCATTAGAACCAATTATTCAAGTTCCGGGCAATATTGATTTTGAAAGCGCTGAAACCAAAGGATTATCAAATCGCTTATTTGCACATGTCACTTACAATTTTGAAGATTGGTGTTCCTGCTTTACCCCATTCTTAGGTCTTGGCGGATTTATTGAACTTGCACATCATTCAACTGATCAATGCTCTTCGCCTGATTTTGATAACTCCTGCCAAAGCGTTGGTTTTTCACAGTGGGGAATTTGGCTTAAAGGTGGATTAGGATTTTAAATAAGGAACAGCAATGAAGAGATTAGTACCCATTTGTGTATTGCTCATCAGTACGGGATTGCTACACGCAGACAATGATGATCTTAATCAACTGCCGCGCGGTAAAACATTTTTAGCACCACGTTCTCAAAGTGTAAATGCAGCTCGTGAATTAGTCGGATGGCATAAATATATTAATTTGTATTGCCAAGAATATTATGGAGCATTTTCAATTACTCCGGAATACAGCCATTCATTTAGACCGGCACGTATTGCAGAATATTATTTTGGTGTTGATACCCTCATAATTAGTGGCAGTCAGGTTGCCAATCGTAACAATGAAACACAATTCTTGGCAGACTATTTTGGACTTTCACCCATCTTTCAAAGCACGGTGCGCATGGAACCAGAAATTCGCACCGGCCTTATCGATTTGGATCTCTATCTTGGCTATTGCGATTATTATATTCGCATCCATGCACCGATTGTATGGACAAAATGGAATTTCAAATTATTTGAAACGATTGTCCCGCAAGTTTTGCCCGGTGTTCTCTATCCTCCTTTATATATGGATGTTGGCGCGGTTGTTCCTCCTGCACAATCATTTAAGCAAGCAATCGCCGGTGGATTAACCTGGGGACAAGTTACGCGTGGCATCGAATTCGGCAAAATTAACGGCTCTCATACTGCCCATGGATGGTCCGAACCGCAAATTGCTATTGGGTGGAACTTTGTAAACACACCTTATCAACATATGGGCATTAACATACGTGGATCAATTCCTACCGGCACTAAATCAAATGGATTGCTTCTATTTCAACCAATAATCGGGAACGGACATCATCCGGAGTTAGGTGCAGGATTTACCGGACATTGGCTCTTGTGGGAAAAAGATGGCCAGCAAACCGTCACAATATTTACCGATTTTAACCTGACTCATTTATTTAATTCACGCCAACGCAGATCATTTGATTTAATAAATCCCCTCGATCCAAGCAATAATGCGTTTAAAGGATTTGCAACTCGTTATATTTTAGCAAAAGAATTTAACGCTTTAGGGGTATACACGGGCAATATGCTTCCCGTTATCGATATTACCACCTTAGAATGTGATGTTTCAGCAGCAATTCAAATCGATGCAGCGATCATGGCAAGTTATGAATACTGCAATTATACTTTTGATCTTGGTTATGATGTTTGGTTTAGATCGCGTGAAATGATCTCTAACCGTGAGAAAATTCCCAATAACCGATATGCATTAAAAGGTATTCAAAATATTGGGATTGCAACACAAAGCACCGCAACTATCTTTGGAAACTTATTTGTAAATCAAGCACTGGTGGCTGATCCAAATCCTCCGGTATTTTTTAATGATAATTTAATCGATGAAAATTCAGCACAAGCAACACGTGGTTTTACGCACAAAATATTTGGTAACTTTAGCTATTCATGGGATAGCTGCAATCGCTACATCGAACCATTCATCGGCATCGGTGGCGAAGTTGAATTTGAGGGATTAAATCCACGCCATGAAATTAAAGCAAATAAAAATTCTATTTCCCAATGGGGCATCTGGATTAAAGGCGGCGCAGGATTTTAATATAAAAAAGGGTTAACCCACTTTTTTTATAAATAAGGAATAAATCATGCTAAAAAGAATACTTACACTAATCACATTTACAACTCTCGTAAGTTGTGCAAGCGAAAATGAAATTATGTTAAGAGTAGGCCAAACGGTAAAGATTATGCTTAAATCCAATCCTACCACCGGCTATTCTTGGCAAATTAACCCGGCCTTAAGGCAACAAGCTATTATTTCTTTGCAAAGTAAGGGTTTCAAATCTCCTAAAAATCCACGCATAGGTCAGGGAGGTAGCCAATATTGGGTTTTTAAAGGCAAAAAACCAGGTAAAACCACGGTTTCCTTAGAATATAAGCGCCCCTGGGAAACTGAATGGCCTGCCGCCGAGGTTAAAACCTACACTTTTCAAGTAAAATAGCGCCTAAAAACCCTTTATTTAAAGTTCTTTTTGTTCATTCTATAAACCCTTGAAAATAGCTTCTTCCATCTGTTATAATTACAATTAGAAATAAAAATAAATATTTAAACATTGTAATTATTACAGGAATAACTCATGAAGCTCCAAAAACTCTTATTATTAGCGGGTTTATTACTTGCTTCAGGATTGCAAGCAATGCAACCTCTTGCTCCCGGACTTGTTAGCACCGATTATTCAGATGATTCAGGAAGCGAATCTGATGTTGAAGCACCGGTATACGCTGATAAACCAATAGTCTTACCAGCCAAAAAAGAACTTACACCATCAGAAACACCGCGTACACCGGTAACAACACTGCCAGTAACAGTAATTCAACCTCAACAACCAGTCGTCGCAAAACCATCACCATTTAAACCACAGCAAACCGTGGGCATTGTAGGCGCATTGCTAGGCCAAAGAATCCAACATTCAGAATTTGAAGTTGCAATTGCCAATTCAACTAATGATACGTACAAAGTAAGTTACAATAATCAAATAATAACATTACAACCGAATGACGTTAAAACTATAGATTTACCTAACTTAGTTAAAACAACAGGGCCAACTATTGTACGTTCTCGTACTACTGCTGGAACTACTACTACGAGTACTACATCACGTTCCATAGAAAAACAAACTATTATCCTTGAAAGAGCTTCAGACAAGCAACAATTTTCATTAAATATCGGGCGTGGAAGTAATGATAAAAAGCAGATCGTAGCAGCAATCGGTTTAAGTCAAGGCAAACAAGTTATAAAAACGGCGAATGCAATCTTTAATCCACCTGGTCTTGGTCAAACTGTTTATTATGTGATGCAAATTAACTTGCTTGGCAATGATTTAAAAGAAACAACTATTGAAATAACACCAACGCTGGCACAATAATAGTATTTAACAAAAAAAAGGCGGATTTGTTCCGCCTTTTTTTATTTCTGTTTTTACTTGGTGCGTCGCGCCTGAATATAATCCACGACTTGCGCAACATTACTCATATGCTCAGCATCTTGATCATTAATCTCGATGCCAAACTGTTCTTCCATTTTCATGATAATTTCAACTAAATCAAGCGAATCAGCACCAAGATCAGCTAAAGTAGAATCTTTGGTGATGCGCGATTTATCAATACTTAATTTGTCTGCAATAAGATCAGCAACTTTTGAAAATGTATCTTCATACGAAAATGTTGCCATACGATTCTCCGCTATAGGTATTATTTATTTTTCAACTGATTGCAAAAGATGCTCAATACGTTCAAGAGTTTCATGCTTGCCAATGACTGCCATCAAATCAAACACGCTTGGTCCTGAACTTTTGCCTAAAAGTGCAATGCGCAATGGTTGTGCAATCGCAACAATTTTAATGTTTTTTTGCACAGTCCATTCTTTAAGCCTTGCAGTAATCTGATCAGCGCTGAATGTTTGCATTCCAGATAAAACTACATGTACTTCTTTTAAATAACCAATAGTATCTGAATTAATCCACTGTGTAATATCGGCAGCGTGGAACTCCGTTGGTTTTTTATACAGCGCTTTAATATCTGCAACCAACTCGAGCAATGTTTTTGCGCGTTGTTTGTACAGATTAATCAATAGTAAAATCGATTGATCATGCCAGGTGGGAAGATCAGAGCGCAATGTGGAACAAACATCTTTAAGAATTAAATCAAAAAGCTCTTGATCTGCACTCTCACGTATATAAACGCCGTTCAACCAATCTAATTTATTTTGATCAAAAATAGCACCTTTTTTACCTACCTGATCAAGACTAAAATATTTGATCATCTCTTCTTTGGTAAATTTTTCTTGGTCGCCATGCGCCCATCCCAGACGCACCAAATAATTAAATAGTGCTTGGTGCAAATAACCCTGTTGCTTGTACTCAAACACACCCGTAGCAGCATCTCGCTTACTTAACTTACTACCGTCAGGACCTAAAATCATAGGCAGATGTGCAAAGACAGGTAAAGCAAAATCACACGCTTGATAGAGCAAAATCTGTTTTGGCGTATTGGCAATATGCTCTTCTCCACGAATCACGTGAGAAATACGCATATCAGCATCATCTATAACCACCACAAAATTGTACATCGGAGTACCATCTGATCTGATAATTATAAAATCATCAAGCTGATCATGCCCTATGCTAATATGACCGCGAATCAGATCATTCCATTCAACGGTTGTTGCCGATGCCGGAATTGCAAAGCGAATAGCTCCTGAGCTGAGTTTTCGTGTTTTGCAATAGCCATCATATTTAATAAATTGTGGATCAAATCCAGGAATTTTTGATAAGCGTTCAATCACTTCTTCTTGAGAGCAGGTGCAATAGTATGCTTTGCCTTGTGTAAGCAATTGTGTTGCAACTTCTCTATGACGGTTAATGCGTTGCGATTGAATAACTAATGGTTCATCCCAATCGATACCCATCCAGGCAAATGAAGCAAGAATCGAATCAGTGTATTCCGATTTTGATCGTTCAAGATCGGTATCTTCAATACGTAGTAAAAATACACCATTATGATGGCGCGCAAAGAGCCAATTAAAAATTGCAGAGCGCAATCCGCCGATGTGTAAATGTCCAGTGGGTGAAGGTGCAAAGCGAACTCTTACGTTCATTTTATGCTAATCCGTTAATTTTTTCTTGTGCTAATGCTGCCCATGGAGATTTGCCTTGGTCATCTGCAATCGTGTCATTTAATGCAATTAGCTTTTTCCAAGTATCTGCTGCTTTGGTTTGATCACCTTGTTCTCGATAATACAAACCTAAATAGAATTGCGCAGCATCGTTATAAATATTTGAATTATCTAATGCTAGCTTTTCTAAATCAGCTAAACCTTTTTCTTTGAGCGCTGTATCATTCATATCTAAACGTAACAATGCATGCTTCATGGCATATAAATTATACAATGGTGATGATGCACTTAAATGTGTAAGCATAACATCTAATTTTTCTAATGCTTCTTGTTGTTTTTGATCTGCAAGTAATGCATCAACTTGAATTGCTATGATGTAGGGAGCTACTTTCGTGGTGCTATACTTTTCATAACCTGCTTGGCACATTGAGATTACGTTACTCCAGGCAGATCTACCTTGTGCTGCCTCTTCATATTGCGCCAAACAATCTACTAAAATTGTGTGTGCAGCTTCTTCTTTTTGCAAATCAAAGTAGCGATAGGTATACCATCCGCCAACTCCTACTGCCATCACTGCTACGCCAGCACTTACTGCAATAATATTCTTTTTTGCATAGTCTAAGATCGTATCCATATTCCATGAATTAGTAGAATTAATCATATATAGCTCCTTTATGATCACTGATATAACGCAGCCATGACCTTATCATGTTTGCATTAAAAGATAAAGATGGATTAAATAAAACAAGGGATACTAAGTATCCCTCATTTTTTATTCAAATTTAAAAGAAAAGCTTATTCAGCAGATGAAGCTTCAGTTGATTCTGATGCAGATGCGCGTGCTTTTGCAGCAGCTTGCTTAACTTCGTTACGTTTTACCGTGCGTTCAGCTTTGGTTGTCAAAACTTTAGCACCTTTATAATGACCACAATTTTTGCACACTTGGTGAGGCAACTGAGCGGCTTTGCAGTTTTTACATTCAGCCAGCGCTTTTGGTTTAATACCTTTATTTGCAAAGCGTGAATCTCTACGGGCACGGGATCGTTTTCTCTTTGGTACTGGCATACGATTAATCCTTGATAGTTTCCAAAAGCCCTTTTGGACTTAATTGGCAATAAATTGATTGGTTATTTTTTTAATTACATTACTAGGATAATGTAGTTAATATAGAGGATTTTTAAGTAAAAATCAAAGTCTTATCGGCATTCCCAGAGCCCAGCCATGTTTTGGGTCAAAATGCCCTTGAGCTGCAGATCAAAGAGTCGTCCGGTCATCTGGATTAACGGCAGCTGGGTTTCGTCAATAAGCTCATCTATAGAGCAGGGCTGAGCGCAAAGGTTTACTATCTTTTTATCGATGATATCTTCTATAGTTATTTCAACCGGTTTAACCTGGGTTTCAATCTTTTGTTGGATCTCTTTTGGTTCGATAACTAAGGGCTTTTGGCCATATTCTGCCAAAATATCGGCAGCACTACTCGTCAGTTTAGCCCCCTGTTGAATCAGCTGATGACAGCCGGCACTCAAAGGATCCCACAGGTTTCCCGGCACTGCAAAGACATCTCTGCCCTGAGACAGGCAAAAATCAGCCGTAATCCGCGCTCCACTTTTTGCAGCCGCCTGAACCACCAAACATCCTTTACTTAAGCCGGATATCACTCGATTACGATCAGGAAAATGTTCAGGAATAGGATCAGCTAGTAAAGAAAAAGTACTGATAACAGCCCCTCCGTTATCTATCATTTGATCAAAAAGCTGCTTATTGTCAGCTGGGTATGGCTTTAAAAGGCCTGAACCCAATATAGCTACTGTCCTGCCTCCTGCATTTAGTGCCGCACGATGAGCCATCGTATCAGCACCTAATGCCCCACCACTGACAATGGTCCACCTATTGCCTACCAGGTGGGGAACAATATTATCAATAACTCTTTGGGCATACGAATGCGCTTCACGAGAACCAATAACGGCTAGTGATTGTTCATCAGGCAATCTACCTTTGTAATATAAAAACAACGGTGGCAAATGAATGTTTTTAAGTAGCTCAGGATAATTATCATCAACAAGCGTTACCCAATTAATTTTATATTTCTCTATAAAATCGAGCTCACAATCAAGCAATACATAGTCAGATAAACCCTGAACTAAACTTTTGGCAACCTTGGGCAATATCTTAAGATTGATAAAATCATGCTCAGACATTTCATAAATATGAGGCAGCTTATTCCCTAAATGTTGCAACACGCGATGTGTCGAAGCAGGTGCAGATTTTATTAATGAAAGATGAAGGAGAATTCTTTGATGATGGTTCATACTCAAAAGCTCTGTTTGTTATATCTTTTTTGTGTATTTTTATTTTTATTATATATAAATAACACACTATCTGTAAGTTGCCTTACAATTTTACTTGCTTTAATACATGATATTTAATACAAAAGAGAGCAGTTTTAATTTTAATTAAGTAAAGAAATTGTATGAAAATACTAGTAATAATATCCCTCATCGTTTTTTCTTTTAGTGTTACCTCGATGGAACAACCAAAACAGCGCAAAAGACGTTCTGAACTTGAAAGTCTCACTAATCAAGAAACTACCATAGATAAATTTGTATGTGATTATGGCTGTGGGTATGTTTCATCATATAAAGCAGTTCAGGCACATGAACGCAAAGAGCATATCAAAAAACAAAACATTCAAGACACGA
The DNA here is from genome assembly GCA_964591235.1 of uncultured Pseudomonadota bacterium. Taxonomy (GTDB): domain Bacteria; phylum Babelota; class Babeliae; order Babelales; family Vermiphilaceae; genus BTUB01. Next base: position 5,444 of record CAZPZX010000003.1, on the reverse strand, counting down.
GTACTCACACGGATGAGACTCTCGATATTCCTCACGAGAAAAAAACCACCCTACTCCCCGTGTTACCTGAAAAAAAAATCATACCCATTCCGGATCAGCCATACCAATTTAAGCCATTTGATCGAGATGTATTAACAGCAGAAGATAGGAGACAATTAACTCTTGCACCATTTATAGCAGTTCAAACAATTCATGAAAGAAATGAACAAAGAAAGCAATCGAAATTAGAAAAAGAAAAAAAAGAAAAAGCGAATTGTAATATTCCCACATCCTGGACCTGTTCAGAATGTTCTAAATCCTTTATCGCGAAAAACAGATATTTCTGTCACTTAATAATGATTCACAATTATCAATTTCCAGCTTATGCAAAAGATAAGGCGTATTTAAAACGCATAGAACGTCTTATGAATACGCCTTCTAATGAACCGGTTATTATCGACTAAAATCCGGCAAATGGATCGGTGTCTTCAGGATTTTTTGCATACATAACGGCATCGGTAACTGAAGAGCTTATTTCATCTTGTTCAGATGATTCTTCATCTTCAAATTCGACCTGATCATGATAGAGTTCATCAGCCTGAGTTTCAATCATCTCCATTTTGTTACCGGTTATTTTCTTTGGAGTTTGGGTATTATCGCCAGAACCACCTGCACTTGGTGCATTGCTTGCATTTGTTTCATCTTCTTCAAATGCAACGATTGATGAAAGTTTTTGATTTTCATCCAGACGAATCAAGCGAACACCTTTTGCTTGACGTCCCATGGTACGTATTTCAGTTGAAGGCAGACGTATAATCTTACCTGCCTGATCAATTAGTAGGAGATTTGATTTATCAGTAACATGCGCAAGACCGATCACTTTTCCATTACGTTTATCAGCAGGAATAGTGCGAACTCCTAATCCACCACGATGAGCGATACGGAAATCAGCAATCGCTACCCGTTTGCCATAGCCATTTTCAGTAGCAAAGAGAATATCACCATGATCAGAGATCACTTCCATGCCAACGACATAATCATCTTTCTTCAAGCGAATTCCAATCACACCCGCTGCTTGACGGCCCATTGAACGCACTTCAGTCTCATTGAAACGAATTCCCTGGCCACGTGCGGTTGCAATAATGATCGTATCTTTACCGGTGCTCAATGCACAGAAGACCAACTCATCGTTATCTTTTAATGTTGATGCACGAATACCGGTTGAACGAATATGCGCAAACTCACTCGCATCGGTACGTTTAATAATACCATTTTTGGTGAGCAATACGATGTACGTACCTTCAACTAAATCACGCGCACAGAGCAATTTCACCACGTGCTCGCCCGGGGTAAGTGGAAGAAGATTAACGATCGCACGTCCTTTGGCAATACGAGAGCCTTCAGGAACTTCAAACACTTGTAAGTTGTAAACACGGCCCAAGTTAGTAAAGAAGAGTAAGTTGTCATGATTACGAGCAACGAATAAGTCTTCAATCACATCTTCAGCTTCATCAAGTGATTGCATTCCCATCTTGCCTTTTCCGCCACGATGCTGAACACCGTAGGTATCAAGGACAACGCGCTTGATATATCCTTTACGCGTTAAAGTAACCACAACCTCTTCATCAGGAATTAAATCTGCTTCGGTCAGAATATCGATAGCACCTTCTATTTTTGAACGACGCTTATCTCCATATTCTTCTTTAATTGCTACCAACTCTTGCTTGATCTCATTTTTAAGAATCTCTTCATTTTCAATAATGCTTCTAAAATGAGCAATAACTTTTTTAAGTTCTTCAAGCTCTAAGTGGATCTTATCTTGTTCCATGCCGGTCAAGCGTTGCAATCTCATCTCAAGAATCGCTTTACCTTGTTCGCTTGAAAGTAAGAATCGTTTATTTAATTTGGTAATCGCATCTTCGGCAGCATTAGAACCTTTAATTAAGGCAACCACTTCATCAATGTTCGTTAATGCAATAATGAAACCATTGAGTAAATGTTCACGTTCTTGTGCTTTTTTCAAATCGTAAACAGTTCGCTTATACACCACCTCACGACGGTGATACAAGAACTGTTGCAATAACTGGCGCAATGAAAACACTAATGGGCTATTATCAAGCAAGCCAAGCATCAAAATCGACACTGATGTTTGCAACGGAGTATATTTGTATAACTGATTTAAGATAACTTGAGGCATCTCGCCGCGTTTAATTTCAATAACTAAACGCATACCCTTTTTATCCGACTCATCGCGAATGTTAGTAATACCTTCGATTACCTTATCGCGGGTTAAATCTGCAATTTGAACTGCTAAAGCTGCTTTATTAACCATATACGGCAATTCAGTGATGACTAAAGAAGTACCCTTTTTGGTCTCTTCAACATCCACGACCGCACGAAGCATTAAATTACCACGGCCTGTTTTATACGCTTTTACAATCCCGGCACGGCCACAAATAATACCGCCGGTTGGAAAATCGGGAGCAGGAATTTTTTCAAAGAGCTCTTCATCAGAGATTGATTCATTTGCCAAGAGCGCCAAGCAGCCATCAATAACTTCAGTTAAGTTATGCGGTGGAATAGCAGTCGCCATACCAACAGCAATACCGGTCGTACCGTTTACCAGCAAGTTTGGCAGCTTAGATGGTAATACCGTCGGCTCAACCGTCGACTCATCAAAGTTTGGCACGAATCTAACGGTCTCTTTATCAAGATCCGCCAATAATTCTTGAGTAATTTTTTCCATACGAACTTCGGTGTAACGCATCGCTGCTGCGTTATCGCCGTCAACCGATCCCCAGTTACCTTGCCCATCAAGCAATGGATATCGTTTTGAGAAATCTTGCACCATCCCTACCATGGTATTATACACTGCTTGGTCACCATGAGGATGGTACTTACCAAGCACGTCACCCACCACACGCACTGACTTATGGTACGGTTTATTATAATGAAAACCTTGTTGATACATGGCATACAGTACGCGGCGATGCACCGGCTTTAAGCCATCGCGAATATCAGGGATCGCACGACTGACGACCACCGACATAGCATAATCAAGGAATGAATCCTTGAGCTCTTGTTCAATCAGAACAGGCTTAACTTTTAATTCGGACATTTTGTCTTGATTATTAATATCGGCCATGGGCATTGCCTCTTTATAAAAACTTTTAATTTTCTTTATTTATAGGGGATTTTCAGCGTGTAATTATAGTATAGCTTATGATGAAAAATTCTCAAGAAATTACCCCCCAAATCAAGGGTTTGATAAAAAGAGAAATTTGCCATATTAAACAAGCATTTTCTTTTTGTAAAATTGATTAATACTATATTTCACTTAGAATTAAAAAATATTACTTCACTAGTTAATAAGACAATGAAAAAAATTGAGCGCCAAATCAATGACGCTCAAAATTAGCATTTCTTAATCAACAATCAATTTTCTATTAATTCACAATCTCTTTTTTGGTTTCCGGATGAACCAAATGGTAATTTTCTTTTTTACCCGTTATTCCTGGATTATAATAAATGAGCGCAGGCTGTTCATAATATTCTTTATAAATACCATCTTTATAATCACCATCCCCCTGTGCAACCCATATTAGATCATTTACTTTGCCGTTAAAACGAGGGCGAATACCGCTTCCTTTAATATCTCTAATGCTATTATTTTTATAGAGCGCATTTAAAATTCGTTGTGCATGCTCTTTGCCATTGGCATAAATAACAACACGCGCAAAATTAACTCCACCTTGCTGCGTTGGATTATAAAGAATTTTGAATGTTTGTACTGCGGCTGAAAGTTCCGGATCAGATCTTAATGCTTTATCAAGTTTAATAAGAATTTCTGTCGGATCGATATTTTCATCGGGCATAAGATGAATTTTATAGGTCTTAACAAGCTCTTTAGTTGCCGCTGCTACTTTTTTATTAAGAACAATTGGATCGCGATCGGTAATATATAATACTCTTGGCAAAATAATATCACTTATAACGCTACGCTGACCATTATTATCAAAAAATACATATCCCGCCCGTGAGAGTGAATTTAAGTTGAGTACATTTCCTAATGTAACCAACCGATCTATAAGACTATTCTTGCGCGGATCAAGATATAAATTAGTTAATACCTGATTAATATCTTTACCTTTGCCACCGTAGAGCTCTTCAAATTTCTTTAAAAAATCTTCTTCTAGATCGTAGGGAATACCCTTAAAAAACTGAGGATATGTTTTTTTAACATTTTCAATTTTAAGTTGATATTGTTTTACTTGGGCTGCATCTTTAAGTGTCTTAATAATACTTTGACGCGCTTGTTCTTGTTCAGCTTTTTCCTCATCAAATCTTTTTAAATCTTTAAACACTCTCTCAGTAACAGTGACCTTGTCTTGCAGCAATTCAGTTTTTACACGTCTTAACGCGTCTTGAATTTGAACTGCCGTAACACCCCTATCTTGACCCCATAAATCTAATTCTTGTTTATTGCTTAATAATACATCAATTGCTTTTATTTTATTATTCAAAGCCTCCAATGTTTCAAACGGAATAACATAGGGAGGTTTTCCTAATCCTTTTACAATTAATGCTTGAAAATTAGTAGCGGTTGCTCTTTTACGTTTATCAAGTTCTGCTTGTATTGCACCGATAAATTTTAGCACAAATTCAGTAACTTCATTCGGACTAAGTTTATATTGGTCTGCGAAAGGCGCTACTACATCAGTGTTATTGAATTGCTGCGCATACGCAAGCATTGCTTGCAATGTTTGTGGTGAAAAATATTCCACCAAAATAGGATTGCCCGCTTTATATTCTTGAATACTTTTTTCTAAGAAAGCATCAAATCTTTTTAATGATATCGCCTGCTCAAGTTCTGCACGCGCTTTTTTTAATGCAAGTTCTTCTTCTTCTCGTTTTTTTGCTTCCTCAATTTTTTTTGATTTTTCTTCTTCCATTTCCGCAATGTAAAGATCTGCAAGCAACTGCCTACGCTGCTCATCACTTAAATCGCTCCAACGTGCCTCATCGGAGATGATGCTCCTTAAACGTTCGGCTTCAGTTATTGGCTTATCCATCACTAAGGTGGACAGGGGAGACAATACCAGAAACAACAGAACAGTTTTTTTTATAGATGACATAATCAATTCCCTCTAATTTTAAGTTTGCTCTCAGCTTAGAATAAAATGAGTGCCAGAATGCAATATTTTGAGCCTAACCAACATTTACAAATAACCCATTTTGCGTAGACTAAACGAGTAAACCCTCTCTGCCCTTTCAATAAAAGAACTATGCAATGGATTTGAAAAAAATTAATTTAAAAGATTTTCCCGCTTCACAGGTACGAAACTTTTCGATTATTGCCCACATTGACCATGGCAAATCGACCCTCTCTGATCGTTTATTAGAAAAGACTGGAACGCTATCAGACCGCGTTAAACATGAACAGTTTTTAGACAAACTGCAAGTTG
>CAZPZX010000002.1:0-38295 GCA_964591235.1 uncultured Pseudomonadota bacterium | reverse complement strand
TGTTTCTGCACGGGTAACCTTACCTTCAGCAACAAATATTATTGAAGCTAGCGCATATACAGGCTACCAAGGTGACAAGGATACTCATTATAAAGCTACAATTCTTAATGATACGAGTGCTCATTGGCAAACGACAAAGCAGCTTTTGCCAAACCAAGGATTAACCATCGTACTTGCAGTCCCAAAAGGCATCGTGCATCCACCTTCATGGTTAGACAATACCTTTTATATAATTCGAGATTACAGTCTTTCATTACTTATTTTTCTGTGTTTTCTCGCAACGATTATCTATATTATCTATGCATGTTGCAAAGTTAGTAATGAACAGGAGTCTGGTACTATAATTCCTCTGTTTAATCCGCCGCATAACTATTCACCGGCTCACATCAGATATATTCATGAGCAGAAATATGATCATACCGGATTAGCAGCAGAGATTGTTGATTTGGCAGTTCATGGATATCTTACGATTGAATATAAAAAAGGTTATTTTAGCAATACCTATATCTTGCATAAAACTTCAAAACAATATTCAGCAGATAGCACGCATGCGCATTATAAAAAGATTGTAAGAGAATTATTTGCGGAAGAAAATTCAATTACATTGTCACAAAAAAACAGTTCAATTATCTCGCAAGTTACTACGACGTTGCATAACACTTTAGTTGATTGTCTTGATACTAAATATTTTTATAACTTTAGCTTTGATTACGCACCCGCATTTGCATATATCTTGGTTTTAATTGTTGGCTTTATCTCAGTCTGCTATATTGATGATACGCCATTAACGATGTTTACCCTTGCTGGAACTGCAATCGTCTATGTATTCTTATTAATGATTTTTTGCTTGCAAATGCAAGGTTACACCAAAGCAGGCAAAAAAATACGCGATGATATTGAAGGGTTCAGATTATATTTAAAAACGGCAGAGCTTGAACAGATGAAGATCGTTGGAACACCGCCAACTAGAACGCCGGAATTATATGAAAAATATTTGCCTTATGCAATTGCGCTTGGTGTTGAGGCCCAATGGACTGCTCAATTTGCACCTATTTTTGCACAAATGATGCAATCAGCGCAAGCAGCAACGGCGAATTACTATTATCGTCCACACTGGTATTCTGGTGATACAAACAACTTCGCTTTACATAGTTTTTCATCTCATATTTCTAGTAGCTTGCAAACATCGATTTCCTCAAGTTCACATGCTCCTGGTAGCTCTTCAGGATCTTCTGGTGGTGGTTGCTCCGGCGGTGGCGGAGGCGGTGGCGGTGGTGGAAGCTGGTAAAAAAATCACGGTTTTGTTTCACGTTTATGAACAACCACTTTTTTTTCTTTAAAGGGTGGACGTCTATATAAATCTGTGTGTTTAGTATAATGATAGTCTCCATCAAGACCAGGTTTCCCTAACTTTTGTTCAGCATCAGCTTTTGCTTGTAAAAGTATTTTATACAACTTTTCTTTAATAAATTTTTTTGTTGTTGATGCCTGTGGTGCAGTAGCATGTTTTAATGTGGTTAAAATGTGGCCTCTGAATGGATCTGGGTAGCGAAATAAAAGATTAATAGTATCTTGCGGAGATAAATCAGCAACAAGAAATCGCGCTTTTTGTAAAACTTCTGCTTCATTAGAGTGTGGCCAAGGCAAAGTATCTATACTATGGAGTAAAGAAAATAAAGCGTTATCTGGTGCTAGAGGAGATAAGCCGTGTTTGCGATATAAGGGTATTAAGCCTGATTCATAATCATGAGAAAATGCAACATCATGTAATAATCCTAGTTTAGTAATACGATCTTTCATTTCCAGAGAGGCGTTGTGGGCAAGAAAAAGCTCTGCGAGTTTCACCTTGCGAACATGTTTTAATAAGTCCCCTGGCTTTGCATCATGTTCTAATAACAGCTGACATAAATGATAGTCTTGGGCGCGCGCTGCAGTTTCTAAACCCTTGTCTAATCCTTTTTTGCCGCCGCATAGTGCTGCTGCTGCTAAATACGTACGTTGAAGTGCCCATTCTTTAGCGCCATTATAAAATTGAAAATTACACATTGTTTGCGATGCTTCATCTTTTTTTTCTTGTGAATCTTTTACGATTTCTTGTAAATAGGGAGTATTTAAAACTCGTTCTTTATTAAAAGGGCCTTCAGTTTCAGAAGGGATTGGATTATAAATATTATTAACTTTGTTTAGAAAATCTTGAGTTCTGCGAATGCCTTGATAATCATAATCACCACCCCAATCATCCATAGCCTGTAGAGAAAGCAAAGAGCAAGCAATAAGCAATAATAAAAAATGTTTCATTAGTTATCCTCTTTTGATCGGTCTGATCACATGATATACTACACATAAGCCTAATTTTTTTAGATATCTTAGACAAGCTTATTGCGCTCGTAGCTCAGTTTGGATAGAGCGAGAGATTCCTAATCTCTAGGCCACCGGTTCGATCCCGGTCGGGCGCAAAAAAAAGACCCGGATTTCTCCAGGTCTTTTTTTAGAAATTATTTATTTTATCTTTATGCAGCTGCATTCACATAACTAGTAAGAAACTGTAACCATTGTGGATTTAGTTGTGACCAATATAAATCTTTATATGAAGCTTCAATGCCATCATTTAAATCTGCAAAGTAAATTGATAAACCGCGTGCACTATTAAGATCTGTACTTTTCACGTTTGCATAAATTGATTGCGATAATGCAGATAATGCATTACGCAAAGCTGTTTTTAATTGAGCTTGATTGGTTGCGGTTAGTCCTGTTGAGCTAATTCTATTGTATATATTTGTATAGAACGAATAAAGATCAATGTAAGTTGGTTCATCAAAATGTAAACAATAGCGTCTATTGGCACTTGTTGTTATTACTTTTTCGAGTAAACCTTTTTTATCATTTGCTAAGAATTTAGTTAATAATTGCGCAATCGAATTCGTGTATGATACAACAGATCCGAAATTATCTAAATTAATTGCTGATAAGGTATATGATTGGCCGCTATATTTATATTGTGTGTTATAGCTTGATACTAAATTCTTGGCAACAGTTATTGCATCGGGATTAGCTGAAAGGAATGGCGACAGAAGTGAAGTGTAGTTAAAACCTGCACCCGGTACTGTTTCTTGCGAACTTACTACATGATGCGCATATGGCATAAGAGTAAATGCTATTTCTATATCCGCCATCAAGCATGCGTCAAATGCAACAATGTCGATTTTTTTGCCGTGCAAGTATTGATTAACTATAATATCAAGCACATGTTTAACATTCAGATCGGTTAAGTAGTTGCCGGTTGAGTCATCATAACAAACGCCACGGTGTTGATACATCTCATGCATATTACGATTTAATGAGCCAGAACCGTGGTTCCAAATATCTACGAATACATGATCAGATGGGAATTCGGTGACTGCCCATACTAATGCTTTCAAGAAGGTATTTTCATCACCACTATCTTGTGCAGGGACAATATTTTCAGTAGAAACTTTACCATCTTGGATTATTAATTTCTGAGTTAATTTATCTTGCCCGTCGCGCTTAATATTCAAATATACAAGAATATAAACATTGTGAGTTGCACTAGCTTTTACCATTTGTGAAATATTAAGGTCAGCTTCAGGATTAAGGTTGTTGTCTGCGGCAATATAGGCTACAAAGGTCCATGGCCGTTTGGCTTGCACGCCATACGCACTGCTGGCAATTAAAATGCCAAGAAGTAGTAAAAGCTGTTTTTGAAAGAATTTCATACCGTCTCCTTTAAAAGTTAGATATCATTGTTGCCATTCTTTCACGTTTTTCGAGCAAAAAACAAGAGTTTACACGTCGGGCCTTCAGGACTGTAAATTCAGAAATAATTTGTTACACTTGAAAATGAAATAATTAAATTCAGTTTTTAATTTAAGTATGCTATGACCTCTAAAAGCTATGTGGTGATCGGTGCTTCTGCGGCCAGTATCGCCTTTATGAATAAAGTTGCTCGTCTTGATGCTCAAGCGCGTATTATCTGCATAAGTCAGGAAAAAGAGCTTCCCTATAATAAGTGTTTTTTGGCCGATTATTGTGCGGGTATTAAAGCTGAATCAGAGGTTTTATTAAATACTACTTTTTTAAATAATCGGGTTACCTGGTACTTAAATACTGAAGTTGTAAAGATTAATACTGATAGTAAAAAAGTGGTTACTCATGATGGTCAAGCTATTGAATACGGTAATCTTTTTTTAGGAATGGGAAGTAGCCCGTTTATTCCATCATTTGCTGACAACAATACCAATATTTATACCTTTCATACCTTAAATGATACTAATAAATTGCTTGCACAGGTTCGTGCAGGCGCATGTAAAAAAGCGATAATTATTGGTGCGGGCTTGAGCGGGATTGAATGTGCTGATGCACTCCATAAAAATGGGGTACAGGTTACACTTATTGAGCAAAAATCAACCATTTTACCTGCGATATTAGATACCGATTCAGCATTTTTTTTACAAGAGCATATTGCGGCACAGGGAATTAGCATACTAAACAATCAAAGAGTATCTTCAATTAATGAGACAGCAAAACAAGTCTGTTTAAGTGATCAATCTTGCTTAGACGCAGATGTTATAGTAATTGCGACCGGATTGCGCCCCAATACATATGTAACGCGTAATACGGGTATTGAACAGGGGCCATTGGGTGGCATCTTAGTTGATGAACACATGCAAACTTCTGTAAAAGGGATCTTTGCCGGTGGAGATCTGATAGAAATCACCAATACTTTAAATGGGCAAGTAACCCTAAGCTGCACCTGGCCTGATGCTATGTTTCAAGGAATGATGGCAGCCCAAGGGGCCTTTGGCAAGCCCGCCCAGCCCTATAAAGGGGCGCCGATTATTGTAAATTCAGCGTTTTTTGGGCTTAATTTTGCTCAAGCAGGATTAGTGGAATCTAAAGGTGCAAATGCTCGAAAAATTGTTAAAAAAGGCTCAGATTATTATCAATCTTTTATAGTTGAAAATGATCAGTTAAAGGGCTTTATTGTTTTAGGAAATGCTCATGATTTCGGGATGTTGAAGCGGCTTATTTTAACTGGACAGTCAGTAGAGAATATTATGGAGTGAGCAAGCAAATTGTTTCTTTCTGAAATTTTTGCAGATTAAAACATATCCGAAAAACCCTTCCAAATTGACAAAATTCTATAATTTGATACTCTTGAATAAGCATAGAATTATAAATAAAAAATATATTCTCAGTTAGAAAATTAAGTCGGTGATAACTACGGAGGTTATGATGTCTTTGTGTAAGAAATTATTGGTAGTACTGCTGCCTATGCTGGTAATAGGCTCTATCAAATCAATAGAACCAACGCATTTGGTACAAGAGACGATTGCTGGCAATCTAAAAGCTGCCTGTCCTCAATTTGTCAAAGGCGTTCACAGCGTTGGGTTAGGACTTTCTCGATTTGTTTTAGATGGGTCACAACGATTTGCCCACGCAGGCCAATTCTGCGCAAATCACTATCTATTGTCGGGATTAGGGATAGCTGGACTCGCGTATTTTTATGCGTATATCTGGCCTGAAGTTCATATTGATATTACGTATTCAAATCATCAATTAGTTCGTGTGCATCAACCGCGACCGCAACACAATCGATAATTCATACAGTTTTATTTTGACGAAAAAAGGGTATCCTGAGTTTGGATACCCTTTTTTTATTGTAGGTTTTATTATGTTCAAACAGATTAAATCGAACTTATTATGGTCTGAAAGTTTATGGATCGTACTGATTCTCTGCTTGGCATCTATAATTGGTTTGCTCCTGTGGATGCCGCTATTGTGGATAAGTATCGGCGTCTTTCTTTTTTGTTTTTATTTTTTTAGAAATCCTGAAAGAATTTGCACTGATGCATTCAGCGATCAACAAGTAATCATTTGTCCAGCGGATGGTAAAATTGTAGAGATTGCCGACAATGTTAAAGGCTACGCAAAAAAGATTTCTATCTTCCTTTCACCCTTTGATGTCCATGTTAATTGGACGCCGATTGCGGGTGACATTCAAAAAGTTCAGCATGTGCCGGGAAAATTTATGATGGCATTTTTGCCTAAAAGTTCAGAATTGAATGAACATAATGATGTTATAATTCGTTCTGTTGATGGTAATCAAATTTTAGTTCGGCAAATTGCAGGAACGGTAGCTCGGCGCATTGTCTGTTGGCTTAAACAAGATCAAAAGGTGCATGCAGGCCAAAAATATGGCATGATAAAATTTAGCTCACGCATTGATCTTTTTTTACCGGAAAATGTAACGATTAGTGTGCGTGTTGGTCAAAGAGTTATTGGTGGCAAAAGCGTAATCGGGAGATTTTCATGAAACTGTTTTCATTCCAAAACCTCCAACACTCAAGTAAAAAAAAACTTTTTTTAATTCCCTTTCTTTTTACCTTTGGTAACGCACTTTGCGGCTTTCTTTCGGTGATTCAATCATTGGAAGAAAATTATGTTTTGGCAGCATTGTTTATTGTGCTTGCTGCATTTATGGATTTATGTGATGGCCGTTTGGCGCGCTATTTTCAATCAACGAGTGTCTTGGGAATGGAGCTTGATTCGCTCTGCGATGCTATCTCATTTTGTTTTGCACCTGCCATATTATTATATGGATGGTCGTTACATCAGTTGCACACCGCAGGAATGATTGTATTAGGAATCTATTTATGTTCTGGATTATTTCGCTTAGCACGCTTTAATATCACCTCAATAGATCATGCGCATACTTTTATTGGATTGCCCACCACGATTGCCGCATTCTTTTTTGCAAACGTGGTTATTTATGAACAATGGTTGGCAGCATCAAAGTTTTCATGGTTAGTGCGTCCTGAGCGCATTGCATTCATGGTTACGATTATTGCATTGCTCATGATTTCTTCGATTAAGTTTCCATCGATTAAAGCAGTTAAGATGCGCATAGCAACCGGTGGTATTTTATTTATTTGTGCATTAATTGCAATTTGGTCTGTGGTAAAAGGCTACCCAATCTTCTTGGGACTAGTAGCCTTATATATCATTGCAAGCTTCTTTCTTAATATGGTGCGTGAGATTACAAGCTCATGGTGGAAAAAAAGAAGTTAAAACATTCTTAAAATTTTAAATTCATCAACCGTTCGTGCACTGCTGCCATCGCGGTTTAATATCGTAAGTGATTGTCCTTTTCTATATGCTTGGCTTAATTGGTGATACGTGTTGATATCTTTAAACACTTTGCTGAGTGGTAATTCTACTAATGCTCCATAACCTGATGCATAGCTCATGGTAGTTATGATGGTATTTTTATTAAGATCATTAATAACGAGTAAAGAACCAGGAAGCCAGATAATATCTCCTGATTTTGGATAATCAGTGACTGCTAAAGGGGTTAAGGTTTGCAAAGCAGTTTTTGAATTTTTGCAAAAATAGGGTATTCCCATAATTTGGGCTGCTCGCAAGATTGCTCCGGAGGCATCAACGCCGGTATAGACATCGCCTACTGTTTTAGTTGAGCGTTTCCATGCATATCTAACATCTCCATCCTCATTAGTTAGTACTTGTAGATCAAAATTATCCAGATTACAAACAGTGCCAATACTTGCTCCCCCCCAAACGAGTGGAATACAATTGCTCGGGATTGAAGTCCAAATATTGAGCAATTTACAAAAATTATTACGTTTATCTTCAGGAGTATAATAGAATGTTTCAAACACACAGCTTGATTGAGGAATTTCTATTAATCGATAATTGCTCTCGCCTTCGCTATATGCAAACACTTCAAAATTCGTATTAATAAGTTTATTAAGAATAAATCGAGTTCCTGCACAATAAATAGTACCCGTACTGTCACTAAATGAAGTAAATAGTGTTACTGTTTTTATATTTGAGCGATCGACATTAGCATTGGTCCATGAGATGAGTGCAGGAGTTTTTCTTGCATCAAGTTCGTTAATATCTTTGAGATGATTTTTTAAAACCCACCCGGTTAATGATTGCTTATTATTATCGGTGTCAATTACAAAACAAGTATCCAGCTGAATAAATGCTTCGTACTGGGTTTCATCAAGAATTGTTACGATATCATGTAATAATAACTGATGCTTGCGCGGACAAACGTGTCGATCTTGTTCGTTAGGGCCCCATGAGATAGGAATATTTTTGTATGCCTGATTTACTTCTTGCCAGGTGCCATCAGATCCAGACAATTGATATTCTACCACATCAAGAACTGAAGCGGTGCACATGGCTTTACGCGGCAATTGTGAATAACTTGATACAAAAATGGTTAAAAAAATTATAGTTATTCTTTTTATTTGCATAAGATACATCCTTTTGTTACTAATTTTTTATTAAATTCAGTATACAAAAGAATGTTCTGCCGACAACTAAAAGTTCTAAGGTAATTTGATAGTGTTATGGGTTTTTACTTTTTCAATAAAAATGACGGGGTACGTAGTGCGTAATACGTTTTTTAATGTTGAATCAAGTTTAGTTACTCTGATCATTTGCACAAAAACTCTTGTTTGTGATTCTTTATGTAAAGCGATGCTTGAAGCGAATAATAATACAACGGAAAAATATGCATGGTTCATAAAGGAGTTTCCTTTATTTCCAGGTTGATTCTAACTTTAATAATTTAAAGTGTGATATGAATTCAATATTATCTCCTGCACGATTTAAACGAGTTAAAGTCGTTCGTGCAGTATGGGCATCTACTAACTGTTGATATGAGTTAATACCTTTAAACACTTTTGAAAGTTCTATTTCTTGCACAATCCCATAATTATGGCTATAGCCACGCGCTTCAATCAATAAATTATTTTTTATATCACTGACTACCATAACATGCCCGGGAATCCAAATAATATCTCCTTCTTTAAGGACATCTTCGGGTTTTAATTTATCTAAAAAGTGTGCAAGCGTGTAAGTGTTTTTAAAGAAATACGGAATACCGCATGCCTGTGCTGCTCTTAAAATAATTCCTGCGCAATCAAAGCCGGTTAGTGGATAATGTTTATAATTACTTCGTTCAAATATCATGCATTTCTTATTTTTCTTCATTTTTTTTGGAACAAGTTGATAATCGTAAGGGCTATCAGCGCACGTAAAGCTACATCCGCCCCATACGTATGGAATTTTGTTGGGAGATTCGTGAGCCCATCGTTGTAATAAGTTCACAAAACAGGCGGTTGATTCTTCTTTTGATTGAGGAGCAACTATTTGTGCGTGGCTCATCGGGATATAGGTAGTTTTAAAGCTGGTAGTAAGCCGATCAAACACGGGAACTTTATAAAAAGAGCTATTAGCTTCATCAGCGTGATAGACAAAGCGGGTCCCTGCTGAATAGGTTTGTTTGGTTACTGTATCAACAAATGGTCGTATCAATACGATAATCGGTTGCTCGTTGAGTGCATACGGATTGTTAAAATTCAGTGGCGTAGGTATATTGCTGAGATTTAGTTTGCGATGTTTCATTTTTTTTAAGGTGAGCAAGTTCTTTTTCTGTGTCCAATACAAATGATTAGGATTGGAATCTTGTGTGGTTATAAAAAAAGCTCCTTCAAAGCGTATACAAACTTCATCGCTTGTTTCTAATGTTTGTTCATCAGTTACGATATCAACTATTTCATTAAATAATAATTGATGGATTCGTGGGCTTCCAACCGACGAACTGTTTGGCGCACCACAGATACCCATAGATTCGTATGATTCTTTTACGGTAGGAGCTAAGGCAAAATGTTTGATCGGAGATCCTACAACATCGGCTACGGGGACTATAACAACTGCTTTATTTGCACTATGTAATGAAAAGCAAGATAGAAAACAACTAATTATTACATTATATTTAACAAATTGCATACCTATCCCCTGGTATTACGTTATTCAATTTAAGTATTTATGATTGTAGCAAATAAGGATAGAGATTACTAAAGAAAATCCTGAACTCACGTACAAACTAAATCATTCAAAGTGAAACCATTGAAACAATTAAAATATAAAAGTATTATAATAGTAAATAAATCTCTAAGGGGGATTGTACTTAGGGGGAGCAATTTTATGAAGACCTTTTTTTATGCAATTGTATCTAGTTTTTTTCTTGTTTCTGCGTCTACTATTCTCTGTGCAGAGCACAAAAACCAATGGACATGGCTTCATCGTCGCCAACTTTCTGAAGTTGAGCAAGAAAGAAATAAGAGTGAAAAAGAAATAACTTTTTCAAAAAAAAGCATACCTGTATTTACTCAATTAGTGTTTAGTTGGAACGCATTTAGGCCTGAAAAGGGGCATTTTGTTTTTTATGCTCAAGTGCGTAATGCGCAGACAAAAAAGTGGAGTAAATGGCATCGCATGATGATGTGGGGTGCAAATGTGCAAAAATCCTTTATTACTGAGGCTGATAAAGTATCCAACTATCAACATGTGCGGCTTGAACTAAGTTCAGGTCATCTAGCTGACGGGTTTTCAATAAAAATTGAAGCTACTGACGGCGCAGATCTTTCGTTAATGAAGTCATTTTCCGTGAATGTAGCAAATTTTAATGAATTTACTCCCGAAGATGAAGCGATAATGGATATTAAACGATCCGTTTACATAAAAAAAGTTCCCTGCTTTTCTCAATTTGAACTTAATCATCCACGCAATGACGGCTTATGTTCACCAACATCATGTGCTATGCTAACCAGCTTTTTATTATCACGCCCCGTTGATCCGATTGATTTTGCCGAAAGATCTTTGGATACCGGTTTGGATAAATATGGCAGTTGGCCATTTAATATGGCGCATGCATTCGAGCGCTCAGAAGGAAAAGTATCTTTTGCGGTTGCGCGATTAAATTCATTTACCAACCTTCATGATCATTTATGTAAGGGCATACCGGTAGTGGTGAGTGTGCGTGGCTATTTACCAGGAGCACCGCGCGTCTATCAGAATGGTCACTTATTGATTGTAGTTGGGTATGACAGTAAAAACAAAGAGGTTATTTGCCATGATCCAGCAGTGTCAGATGCTCATTTATGTAGGAAAAGATACCCGTTAAAGAGTTTCATGAATGCGTGGGAGCGTTCACATCGATTAGCCTATTTAGCTGATCGTATTCAAATGAAGGATTTACCATGAAAAAGTCTATTCTTTTATTGTTAGGCGTAATATTTTTTTTGCCACTCAGAGCTAAAGAAGTTACCAATGATTTATTAAAAGTTTTTCATCATCGCATGAATGAACAGGAATTTAAACATGCACCCAGTTTAGAAGTGTCAAAAATTTCCTTTTATTTTTCACAAGACCCGTTTATAAAAAAAACTGAACCGTTGAATAAAAATAATTGGCATGAGATTACTCTTACTATTCCAGGGGTTAAATCAAATTCTTCTGAAGTAATGACTAGTATACAAAAACTGAATAACGCAACTGCCAAAGATTACAGCCTTGTATCCCGTCTTGATCAATCAGGGTTAGAATTGACGATTCGGTATAATCCGGCAAAAATTGTGGTCAGATCACAAAGAACTATATCAATCAAACAAGAAAAAGTTCTAGAAGTAGTTTTATACGATAAAACACTTGAACAATCGTTGCATCAAAAAAATACTTCAGTTCTTCGTTATACCAAATCTAATAAGCCAACTATTATTATTGATTGCGGCCATGGTGGTCACGATATGGGCACGATTGGTTGCTTTAAAACCGTTGAAAAGGATGTAACACTTGCGATCGGTTTAAAACTGAAAAAAGAGCTCGAAAAAAAACATTATTCAGTTTTATTAACCCGCCTAGATGATCATTTTGTTGCTCTGGATGCGCGTACAAAGCTTGCTAATGGATGCAAAAATAATGCTTTATTAATTTCATTACATGCCAATAATGCTTCGAAAGAAAGCATTGCTGGTCTTGAGACATACTGTTTAAGTTCCGAATTATACAAGCCACTCGATTATCAATTAGCAACTTCACTTGATATTGCCATAGGCAAAAGTGAACAGTTGCGTTTTAGTGAAGGGCAAAAACTTGCACAATCAATTCATGCTAATATTCTAAAACAAGCATCGAGAAATGGTTACCATCTTC
Organism: uncultured Pseudomonadota bacterium; assembly: GCA_964591235.1. Classification (GTDB taxonomy): domain Bacteria; phylum Babelota; class Babeliae; order Babelales; family Vermiphilaceae; genus BTUB01. The sequence goes on along the minus strand of CAZPZX010000002.1, from coordinate 26,247 downwards.
ATGATAGACATGTTAAAAAGGCAACTGCTCAAATCTTATCTGGTTTAATATACCCTGGGATTTTACTCGAAATGGATTTTCTTTCTAATCCTACCGCAGCACAGCTTTTAACGAATGTTCAATATCAAGATACGGTCATTATACAAGGCATTTGTAATGGATTGCATGAGTTTATAACTGCGCGTACAAAAGCTGTTTAAATTAAAATATTTGTTTTCTTTTCCAAATAATTTTGTTCTGTTAAAGTTAATAACCAGTTACTACATTAACCGATGAGAAGCCGTGGTACGTGATATTTGGACAGAATTTTTAAAAATTGTTAAAGAAGAGGCCGGAAGCCGTGTTGTTGAAACATGGTTTAAAGCCGTTTCTTTGCAGCGTTGGGACGCACATGAAAAATGTGTATATTTACAGGCTCCCAATGCCTTTGTGCTTGACTGGATCAAAGGAAATTATATCCCTTTGATAGAACTCCATTTAAAACGGCTCTTGAATGTTGATCGTGTTCGCGTTCTTTTTCTTGAACAACAAAATGCTGATCTGAATATTCCAGCAGATGATGCACTTTCTAAGTCTCATGAAATAATTCATATTAATCCGGCTCAAAAAATCGTTCCTGCCGATGCTGCTTTCAGTAAAAAGAAAATTAATACTAACCGTACCTATTCATTTGATTCTTTTGTAGTTGGTCCTAACAACTCGTTAGCTTATGCGGCTGCCCAAGCAGTCGCTGATAAACCGGGAATTATTTATAATCCTTTGTTCATTTATGGTGGCTCAGGATTAGGTAAGACTCATTTGCTTCATGCGATTGGTAATCATATCAAGTTGCATCACAAAAAAGAATCAGTACTATATCAAACGGCGGATCGTTTTGTGAATGAATTTATCAACGCAATTCGTTTTGATAAAGTCCATCAGTTTCAATCCAAGTATAAAACAGTGGATGTTCTTTTAATCGATGATATTCAATTTATTTCGAATAAAGAGCAAACACAAGAGGCCTTTTTCCATATTTTTAATACGCTCTATGATGCGCAAAAGCAGATTGTTTTCTCGAGTGATGCTTTCCCTCACGATATTGCTGGCATAGCCGAGCGCCTTAAATATCGTCTTTCTTGGGGATTGGTGGTTGACATGCATGTGCCAACCTTGGAAACAAAAATTGCAATTTTAAAGAAGAAGGCTGATCTTCACGAAGAATTATTATCGGATGAAGTTGCTCATTTTATTGCTTCTCGTGTAGTTACCAATGTGCGAGAGTTAGAGGGTTCTTTAATTCGTGTGATGGCATTTGCATCGTTGACCAAACAAGAGATTACTGTTGAGCTGGCGCAAAAAGTTTTAGTGCGAACTCAAGAGGTTTCTAAAGCATCCGTAGGATTCGAAAGAATTGTAAAGATTGTAACGAAACACTATCAGTACGATTTAAATGCATTACGTTCAAAGAATCGAAGCAAGGAACTATCGTTTGTTCGCCAGGTAACTATGTTTTTAATGAAAAAAATTACTGATAAATCTTTGCGAGATATCGGTATTTTTTTAGGCGGACGAGATCATTCGACGGTGATGCACGCTTTAGATAAAGTTCAATCGTATGCGCAAGAAAATAATGAATTTCAGACAAAATTGCGTCAGATTGAAGAAGATATCATTAAATCAATTTGATTCCTTAACATGTACCCGTACAAATTGCATTTTTTGTAATCGTGCTTTTTTGTATTGCTCTAATCTAATTTCTGCAACTCCAGGATTTTTTACTTGAATGGTCCATTCATACCAAATTAAGTGGTTGCTGGGGTCATCAGCTCCTGCCAAGCGTGATTCTGGTGAAAGACTAATACATGCGGGAGCTGGTGAGTGTAATTGAGCATACCAGGTAATATCTTCTTCAGTTCGATGTTTATAGCGAGACAAGATTTTTGTTTTGCATGTTGATGGATCAATCGTAATTTCATATACCTTATTCAATTGTTCTTTTACACCATTAATTTGGTCTTGTTCGGTAACGCAGCACAAAAAGGCTGATAGCAAACCAATTTTTAGCAACACAAGTATTACTAAAACTTTTTTCATTTTTTAACAATTACTTGAACGTATGCCTGTTTTATTGGATTACTCTTATTCGCACTATATTGATCCACTTTAATTCTAGCAGCGCCTTCTTTTATAACATTAATCTCCCATTCTTGTTTTTTTTCTTGGTCATTAATGATATTAACTAGGGTTATGATCTCGCCATCTTTTTTATCAGCTAACATAGCTTTCCAATATAAGCATTCATCAGATGATAGAGTTAGTGTATGGGAGGGGTTATTTTTAAGAGAAAGTTCTATAGTTTGAAGTACTTTGGAATCATCGGTTGCAATTTGACTGTATGATTGTGGAGTCGCACAGCTTAGTAATTTAAGAAACTTTTGCATTCCAAAAGAATAATTAACTATAAACAACGGTAGTATCATTAGATTTAGAGCATAACGATTCATTTCGTGCCTCACTCATAAATATACGGTGATCCAATAGATTCATTTCAGGGTTTGGTCTTTGAGGATTTCTGCGCTCCTTCTTGGTTTGCATAAAAGCATTTCGCCAACATTTACCAGCTAGATGAAAATACCAATTACTGTAACTGTCAAAAGTGACTTTTTCTCGTAATCCTACAAAGCTTGGAAAATGTTCCGTGTCTACGATTACAAATTTCTTAGTATGTTTTTCGATCATGAAATTTTTCATGTGTGGATCGATCCACAAATTTAAGAAATTGCAGAGCTCCAACGCCATTTTTTTATCTTCGGTGTTAAATAAAGAAAGCCCACGTTCCATTTCTATGGCATCAGCAATTATGCAGTACGTCCCGGGAAATTGTGTAATTTGTTCTTTTTTTTCACCAATATTTATTCCTTTGATTTCAATCCATTTGCAATCTTTTGGAATCCAATGCCATTTGCGGGGGATTTCAATTTTGTCGTGCCAGGGAGACTGAGCCAACTGGGCAACAATTAACTCTCTATTTTTTATACGCGTAAAACCTGAAATATGACGATTAATGCCGCCACCCATGAAGAAAAAGAAAATCGGTTCTATTCCCTTATCAAAGGGGCTTACAAAGCTATCAGGAGTTTCAATAAAGAGTTTTACAACAAAAGGATAATCATTAAATTTAACAATTAAGAGTCCTTTGGCGTTTTTAAAGTTGTAATCTTTTGATTGTAGAATGGAAAAATGTGAAAATGTATGTTTTCCTTCTTTAATTTCATTCAATAGTTCTTCTATTAGGTTGGAAAGTATTTGCGGATCAACATTCTTTTCCGGTTCATATCGATAAGAAATCGGAGTCTTGGGTAGTAAATGCTTTTCAAAATATTGTTTATCAAACAATTGAAAGAGGGGATATTCTTCTAAATGATATTTTCTGAGCGTGTAACAGTTTTGATCTCCGACCCATCGCGTAGTAATCATTGGCATTAATGGATCGACGGGGCGGTAAATACTGCGGGGCACAATATAAGAATGTACCAAAATAGTGCTTAAAATTATTATTATTTTTTTCATCGTAATGGCTTCACTAACTGATATTAATTAATCATACGCATTCTATACATATATTTATCAGACCGTCAAACCGAATTTTTGATTACTCTGATTAGAGAATTAAAGATTTTTTTTTATGATGTTGATGTTGGTGCTTAAACAGGGTATGGTCATTAGTAAGAGAGTAGAGAAGAAGCATTCTAAACGTTAAAATGAGAAGGGGAGCCTCATGGAGCGCTCGGAATTACTGAGAAAAAATGCCATACTTAATCATTTAAGTACTTTGCCTGAAAAGGTACTGTCTTTGCATGGTGTTGAAGATGTAAGTCAATTTGTTCTTTATGATTTATGTAATAAAGATTGCTTTGATTTGCAAAAAGCCGCATATGTTGTTGATAATCCCGATTTTGATTGTCTACGGGGAATTGCAGGATTTTCTAATACCGAAACCTATTCGCAACAAGGAATTTGGAGTAATCCTGAACAGTTTCTTATGCATATGAGTCTTGCACCATTTAATAACAAAGTTCGTTCTTTAAGCACCGGAAGCATGCATCGTTCGAACAAATCAGACATCGAAACTACAAAATTTATTGCAGATTACTTGGGTATTGTAAAACCGGCTTTTTGCTCATGGCGTATGAAACATGATAATTTTGGTATGTTGATTTATGAAACGGAAAAAAGTTGTCCGATTGTGAATCAATATATTAAAAATGGCGCATGCTTTTTAGGTTTTTGTCCAGTCTATTAACGCTATCCTTCAAACCTCAAAATCCGAGCTGCTTGTAATGATTTAATATTACTCGCAGGGATATAGGACGCCAAGAGACTAAAAAGAAGAATTAACATAAATACTCCCATAAAAATCCACCATTCCATATAGATAGGAAGATATTCAGTATAATAGGTATCAGGAAGTGGAATGAATGGATATTTTTCTAAGAGTAATCCTACTCCATATGCAGCACTTAAACCACACAGGCATGCAATGCTTGCTACGCCCATGCCAATATAGATAAATAGGATTACAATAGAGCGATGATGCATTCCCATTGAAAGTAGGAGTGCAATGTCGCTTCTTTTTTTAATAATTTGCATGAAAATAACTGAGATTATATTCATGATAGCAACCAATGCAATCAGCACTAAAATTAAAATCATTGCATATTTTTCTAGTTTTAGTGCATGTACTAATGGTTTGTAAAAATCTTTCCATGAGTGTGCCTCAAGCCTGTATTCTTTTTTTAAAGTATTTATTACACTAATTTCCTGTGAGTTATTATCCAGGCGTATGTTGATTTGTTCAATACCATGACCAGGATACAATTCGTGCAATAGATTAAATGAACCGTAGACTATGCCAGCATCAAATTCCTCGATGCCGGTACTAAAAATCGCTGATACGGTAGTAGGATGATGAGATAAATGGACTCTGTGATTTGCTATATTTTTATCAGAAATAAAAAGTAAATTAAGAGAGTCGCCAATCTTAATATCTAAATCGTGGGCTAATGTTTTACCAATAATTATCTGATTGTTCTTTAAAACAGTTTCTAAAGAAACAGAGGAATCTAACAGGTGTCTTTCTAGGGTAGTAGTATTTTTTTCTAGTCCTGGGTTAATTGCTTTTAAAAAAACAGCATTACTGATCGATTCAGAACTTTCCTTTTGTAGTATGACTTGTTTATAGCTTGAAGGACTGGCTGCTTTAATACCGGGAACATTATTAAAAATCTGTTTTTGCATCTTATCAAAGTTAAATGAATGGCCGGATGGTGCTCGTACGATAACATCAGCGTGAATGCTTCGTAGCTTTTGGCATGTTGCACGCTCAAATCCATTCATTACGCTTGCAACTAATGCCAAAGCAAATGCACCGATAAAAATAGCGATAAAACAAGTAATGAGCATTACGGATATATTTTTTTCCGTACGAATGCCTTTAATGTAACGCCACGATAATAACCATATAAGTTTGTTCATGAACTTGCCTTGCCAAACGGGGTGTATAATACTGATTATGTCATTAATAGTGCTTTTTGGCACGTTAATTTTAAATGTTACCATTTAAGGGAGTTGATCAGATGCTTAAAATAGCAATCGGGGCAGATCATCGTGGCGTTGATCATAAACAAACCATACAAAAAGGGGTTTCAGATGAACTGCAAAGAATCGAATGGATTGACGTAGGTACTCATACTAAAGAACGTGTGGATTATCCTATTTTTGCTCATGATGTGGCCTTATTAATTCAATCAAAAAAAGCTCATTTAGGCATTTTACTATGCGGCAGTGGCAATGGCATGGTAATTGCAGCTAATAGATTTAAAAATATTTATGCTGCGCTTGCATGGAATGAAATCACTGCGGCTCGTGCACGTGAGGAGGATAATGCAAATATTTTGTCGCTACCCACTGATTTTGTAAATCCAGAAGAGGCAGTACAATTAACTATCGTTTGGCTTAACGCTCAGTTTCTGGGCGATCGCTATGAAAAAAGAATCAAGATGATCGATACTTGGGGCGGTTTATAAATAAAAAAGGCGTTGCAATCAAATGCAACGCCTTTTTGTTATTCTGTAAGAAAATTGCCTACGCTACCGAAGTGGTAGGCGCTACTTCTTGTTTTTCAATCTTTTCAATAATATGATTGATTTGATCGATTGTAAGGGTTTGCTTAACATACAACTCTTGAGCAATTGCAGCTAAAGTATCTTTATGTTCACGTAAGATAACTTCAATCTCTTTTTCATATTCTCTTAAGCGTGCGTCAGTTTCATCACAAATTGCATTCTGGCGGCTTTCTGATGTTGATTTAAGGTCGATTCCATCAGCAACAATTGTTTTAATCAGATTATAAGCGGCATTTTTCTTCCAGCCAAAATGAATGCTGCAGTTGTTGGTTAGAATACGCTCGGCGATACGAGCGCCTAAGAAAGTTTTAGCTTTCTTAATATTTTCAGCTTCATTTTTAATGTCATAAGAATCATGTTCAAAATAGGTAAAGACCGCGCCATGATCAAGACCAATCTGTTTTTGATGATCTTTATTGTCATATTGATTCCAAACGCTTTCTTCTTTCACTTTAACCACAGCTTGTCTGATTGTTGCTTTTGCAATCTTCTCTTCCATGTTGAGCAGGATATGCGAAAGGGTTTGACCTGCATAGTGTGCAGCGATCAAGCGTTTTTCAGTTTCTGAAATCTGTTTGGTATCAATATCAATTACACGACGCAATTGAACATCAAGTGCAGACTCAAGAATGTCTTGTGAAATAATCTGTCCTTTAATACCAACTTGAATGAAGGCAGTATCCATCATTAATTTAATATCTTCAAATGATTTCTCATGAGTTTCGCGGGCAAGCTTGTCAACGTCGATTTCAAATACTGCGGGGTCGATTGCAAATTTTTCAAGACGCTTGAGGATGAATTCTTTGCGTTCTTTTAAGTTTGGATATTTAAAACGGATCTCTAAGGCAAAGCGGCCTGATTGAATCAATGCAGTATCAATATTTTCAGGTTTGTTAGTGGTACCAACAACGATTACTTGGCGTTTAGGATCTTTTTCAGTAATACCACTTAATGCTTGCAGGAAATCTGAAAGTAAAGACTTATCTTGAGAGCGTTGTAATCCCAGAAGATCAATCTCGTCGATAAACAATACGCATGGTGCAAGCATTTTAGCAACGCCCATCCAGGTATTAATACCATCAGCTTTAATGTCATGAACATCAATCGAAACAAAGCGAATTTGTTTATCAGGATTTTGGCGATGAATTTCACCACAAATCGCTTTAGCAAAGAATGTTTTTCCTGCGCGTGTTGGACCGGTTAAAAGTATACCGGTTGGCGGTGTAAGGCCATTTGCATCCCAACGCTCAGGGTCTTTAATATATTTAAGATGAGGATAAATAAGACTCTTTTCATATTCAAGGCCGATAACATCATCAAAGGTGATTGAAGAAATTACAAAATCATACTTCTCAGCATTTTTGGCAATAGCGCCTCCCTTAAGTTTATCAAACCAGATACCCAATTTTTTAGCGATTTTTGGTTTTTTATCTTTCCATTCAGCTTGGACACTATCTTTTATTGCTGTGCATAATAAATAGCCAATAGGGGTTACGATATGCCATTGATCATGAAGAAAATCATCAATTTTACCAACCCATTTTACTGGTTTATTTGGGTCTTTTTCCAGGAATGTGCCATTATCAGTTCTTACTCGATGAGTGCGAAATCCGAATGCTTTTCTGAACCATGAATTTTGATCGGTAAAGAAATTATCATCAAAATAATATGAACCAAAGAATGCAGTACCCAAGGCTACCATTCCATAGGTATGCAAGTTGTAACGCTGAATTGGATCAACGACATAATCGCCTACAAAACGAGCAGTTCTATTGACCATACTCAAATCGATTTTTTCTGCATTTTTTTCTAATTGAGCCAACGAACCATTAGTCATCATTATATCGATGTACAATTCGCCCAGAGAGATATCATCATCAAGGCGCGATCTTTTGAAGGCAGTTGCTAAATCTTGAAGGCTCCATTTGCGATATTTATGAGCTTGTGCATCAGCTAAATAGGTTAATACTGCTTTATTATATTGGAATGCGCCTTTAATAGCATCTGGATCTGAACCAGCACTTGCAACTTCCTTTTGTACTTGACGTAAGTCATTACGTAAGGCCATGATCTCTTTTTTGATGTCTTTTTTATTTACAATAGAGCTATTATCAACATTATTATTAATGGTTTGCAAAATGCGGTCTAATTGGTTGAGCTGATCGCAGACATGCATTAATAAAGTGCCGATGAAGTCTTGATTAACTTCGCGTGCTTTTTGTAATAGTGCATTGAAATTAGTTTCCAATTTTTTTGAAATCTCTTCAAAGTCTTGGGTATTCAGATTGTCCTTAGGCATATTCAACGGCAAGAACTCTTCTATCTTTCCTGTTGAATCTTCAATTGCTTTTACAATGTAAGTAGTGCATTCATTAAGTAATAAAAGAGCTTGGTATAATTCTTGTGCGGATGCGGTAACGGGCAATAGTTTTATTGTGTTGCAATACCCTAAAACTGGCTCTAATGGCTTTGCAAGTCGCATTCCTTGATTGATGTTTATGCTCACCAACTGACGTATAATCATATCCAAATATTCAGCGCATGCTCTGCACTCATCGACAAAAGGATTTTTATGCTCCTTTGTTTGTTGCGCAGCTAAATCGTTGGCAAGGTCTTTTGCCTGTTCTGCGCTTAACTCTTGAATCTCATTTTCTTGCGAGATTAGTGTATTGGTATCTGCTTTTAAGTCAGCTATACTAAGCGATATTAAAAATAAAAATATAAGCTTATTCTGAAGGGGAGACATATTTTTGTTTTCCTTACATTTGCATAAGTTATGAGTGGAATGATAAATATTTTAATATAGATCTCTGTTCTTGTCGATTTTTACTATATGTTTTAAGGAGTTTTGATGAATAAACGGTCTTTTTTTTACTTGAGTGGTATTGTTATTGCAGGCCTTGCGTTGGTTTCAATCCCGCAATGTATGCCTTCCGGGGATAATTCATGGTCCGGGTGGCTTTCAGGGTTTTTTAATACTAAGTCACGATTTGACCTATCAACATTAAAAGATAAAGAAAATGTCTTTCCTATAATAGTTATTGGTTCCGGACCCGCCGGTCTAAGTGCTGGTTTATACGGGGCTCGTGCTAAAAAAAATACATTAGTGATAGAAGGACCAAAACCGGGGGGACTTTTGACTGAAACTTCCTACGTTGAAAACTGGCCAGGCTTCAAAGCAATTTTAGGCAAAGATTTAATGAAAGAGTTGCATGGCCAGGCTGCACATTTTGGGGCTATGTTTTTAGAAGATAAGGTGGAAAAAGTAGATTTTAGTAGTTGGCCCTATGTGATTACCACCGAAGATGGTAAAACATTACATGCATTAACCTTAATTATTGCAACCGGAGCATCGCCGGTTTCCTTAGGTATTCCTGGTGAACAAGAGTATTGGGGCAAAGGGGTAACAACCTGCGCGATTTGCGATGCGCCATTTTATCAAGATAAAGAGGTTATTGTAGTTGGTGGTGGCGATTCTGCTATCGCTGAAGCTATTCAATTGTCCGGTTATGCAAAGAAAATTACTATCATGGTTCGCAAAGATAAGATGAAAGCGGCCCCAACCAATCAAGATTTGTTGGCCGGATTCCCTAAGGTTTCTGTGCAATATAACGTTGAGGTGAAAAAGGTATTAGGTAACGATACGCATGTAACCGGAGTAGAAGTTTATAATAATAAGACAAAAACTACTGATATTATGCCCGTTGATGGTGTTTTCCTGGCAATTGGACATAAACCTAATACTGAGCTGTTTGTCGGCAAATTAAAGCTGGATGACGGCTATATTGCGGTTCATAATCGTACGCAAGCAACTTCCGTTCCGGGTGTCTTTGCGGCAGGGGATGTTGAAGACCATCGCTATAGACAGGCCGGCGTCTCTGCGGGTGACGGGATTAGAGCTGCCTTGGATGCAGATATGTTCTTAAGTGAAATAGGCTTTAACGCTGATATTGAATCTCGCCTTAAAAAGACTCAATTGGCGCCGGTTGCTATTATTCCACCGTTGGTTCGCCATGTAGCTTCCCTTGAAGAATTTGAAAAGGAGCTTAAAGATACCAGTAAGCCGGTAATCGTAGACTTCTTTGCTGATTATTGCTCAAGCTGCAAAGCTATGTTGCCTCATTTTAATGCAGTTTCAGCTCAGTTTAAAGACTTGGCGGTCTTTATTTCGGTTGATATCGGAGCGCTTCCAGAAATTGCTAAAAAGTACTTTATTACTAAGATTCCATCAATCTTAGTGTTTAAAGATGGTGCGCTTGCAGCTCGTTTCTCTAAAGAGATGAGCAAAACCGAAATACAAGAATTAGCTGCTCAATTTGTCGGCCAATCACCGGCTAAAAAGGACAAATAGTCTGCTAAAATAAATTCTTTTTAATAAGGGCGTATGTTTTAAGTCAATTAGACAAAAGTGACTTGAAATGTACGCTCTTTCATTTTTATAACAAAAATATTGCAGATAGAAAATTTATTTTGTTACTCTTCTAATGAAATAGATAAAATATAAATACTTAGAGAAGAGGAAATCCCATGATCGGCAAAAAGCAAGTCGTAAAGATGATCGCCAGTAGCGTCATGCTTGCTCTGTTAGTGGGGGTCGTTTTAATTAGTAGAAAACAAACATTACTTGCGCATAAAAAGGCTCTTGCATTTGACGCAGTCATTAATTTAAATCTTCCGGTAAATCAATTTGGTGGGGTTATTTCACGCAACGATCATAACATTGCTCACGCAAAGGTTGAGCAGGTAGCTCTCAACTGCCCAAAAACAGAAGGAAGTGAAGAGAAGATTGTTCGTTATGGCCAGCTGGTCCATTTTCCTGAGGCCCAGGCTACTATCTTAATTTGTCATGGGTTTATGTGCGATAAATTCGATGTTGGGTTTTTCCGCCACATGTTCCCACAAGGAAAATATAATTTCATGACCTTTGATTTTCGTGCGCATGGAGAAAATTGCGAAAACCAATGCTGCACTTTTGGACGTGATGAGGCGCTTGATGTGATTACTGCTGCTCGTTTTATTAAAAATCATCCCATGTTAAAAGATAAGCCGGTTATTGTATATGGATTTTCTATGGGTGCAGTTGCTTCAATAGAAGCACAAGCGCGTGACAATTCTTTATTTTCAGCAATGATTTTAGATTGTCCGTTTGATTCAAGCGAAAATATTATTAAAAGAAGTTTGCAGGAACTTCAATTTACCTTTTTAGGATATGACTTTACAATTCCAGCATGCAGCTTTTTACAAAAATATGCATTTCATCCTTATGTGCAGACGCTGATTAAAAATATTCTAAAAACGGTATCGACGCTCGATACAAAAAATGTTGATATGTTTATGTACCCTATTAATCCGGCAGAATCTATTAAAACAATTAATGTTCCTTGTTTTTTCATTCACTGCAAAAATGATGAAAAAATATCAGTTGATGCAATAAAAAATATTTATGCTGCGTCTGGTTCTTCGTATAAGCAGTTATGGTTAACCAATGGTAGACGCCATTTCGATTCTTATTTTTACAATCCAGAAAAATATATAAAAGAGATTCGCGGATTTATAGAAACTGCCATTAGTTCATCGCGTCAGCCAACTAAACAACATGTTTTTGAAGATGCGGATGAACTTTTAGCAAAGATCTGATATCTTACTATTATTAATTCTTATTTTTCCTGTCATATGAAGGATAATAATGGTTTCGATATCATTAGGAACGTCATCGTTACTTGATACACAAGCAACGGCAAAGGCGATTATTGTAGAAAAAAATTTCGATGTCTCATCTCTTAATTATTTAAATAAGACATTTCCTGCACTCAATGACCTTATTAAAGCGCGTCATTTTAGTGGGAACTTATTAAGCACCTTGGTTATTCCGTATGCGAATAAATCTAAAGCTTCATATTTAATTTTAATTGGTGCAGGCAAAAAAGATAAGCTTGGTTCAATTGATGTTGAATCGTATCGTCGTGTTATTGGCAAACTGGTTCGTGTTCTTGAAGAATTAAAAGTTACTTCTTTAGCATTTGAATTGCCATCTAAGCAGTTATTGAATGCGCCGATTGGATTTGTGGCGGGGCAAACTGCGATGATGCTGCATATTGCTGATTATCATTTTGATGAATATATCACCGATAAAGAAAGAAAAACTAATTTTGAGCGTGATATAACATTATTAGTTGATCAGTCTGACAAAAAAGAGGCGCAAGAAGGAATCAAAAAAGGCGAAATTATTGCCACTTCTGTAAATAAAGCGCGCCATTGGGTTGATTTGCCACCGATGGTGTTATATCCAACTGATTTAGCAAATAAAGCTAAATTGATAGCGAAAGACTTTGGTCTTAAATACACTGCGTATAATGAAAAAGAAATTAATCAGATGGGAATGGGTGGATTAAGCGCCGTTTCTGCCGGCTCAGATTTAGATTGCCAGTTAGTTTTCTTAGAATATAAATGTGGTAAAAAAGATGCGCCAACGTTAGCGTTTGTTGGAAAGGGAATCACTTTTGATTCAGGTGGTTTAAGTATTAAGCCTGCTAATGCAATGGAAACTATGAAAGAGGATATGTCAGGCGCGGCAGCAGTTATTGCAGCAATGGCATCTATCGCACAGTTAAAGCCTGATGTAAATGTTATTGGGGTCACGCCACTCTCAGAAAACTTACCGAGTGGAAAAGCGGCAAAGCCGGGTGATATCGTTCGTTTTTATAACGGTAAAACAGCAGAAATTAAAAATACTGATGCAGAAGGGCGTTTAATTTTAGCTGATGCGCTTTCGTATGTGGTAAAACATTATAAGCCAGATGCAATTATTGACGTTGCAACCTTAACGGGTGCATGTTCTCATGCGCTCGGACCTTTCTTTGCGGGATTAATGAGTAATCATGATGATTTAGTTGAACGCGTGGAAGAATCCGCAGCGCGTACCGGTGATCGTGTATGGCGCTTACCGCTCTCCGATGATTTTAAGCCGGCAATTCGTTCTCATGTGGCAGATATTAGCAATATTGGCAGTCAAACTTATCGTGCCGGTGCTATTACAGCAGCATTATTCTTACAGAATTTTGTAGATGATGTGCCATGGTTACATTTGGACATTGCAGGCACCGCTTATGATGTGCCTGATTTACCGTATTATCGTCCTCATAGTGCAACCGGATATGGCGTGCGCTTATTGGTTGATGTGGCGATGAGCTGGAAATAAAAAATACAATTTAGATTGATTAAGCTCCTGGAAACAGGAGCTTTTTTATTGTGTTCATTTTTTAGATTTTTTTATAGTGATAAAAATTATTACTAAGGATTTTTATCATGAAATTAATACATAAAATTTGTGTGTATGCATTATTTTTAACACATATTGTTATGTCTTCTGAACCGCCGGGTCGCGATTTTTTTATTAATCTTTTAAAAAATTACACCAATTTTGGGACGTTAGATGTATCGACAAAATCTGCACGCACTAAAGAAGATATGAGGTTATGGGTTGGGTATGCGCGTAAAAATCAAAATGCATTTAATCTGATTGCAAATGAAGTATGCATTCAAAAAGATATGTTGGCAGATATTTTAACGATTATTGAAGCTGAATTAAAATCGTATGCATTTGTTGCAAAACCACAAGAAGCACGGTCCATTATTCCTGCTGCCGCACAACCAATAAGGCAACCAGTAGTGCAACCAGTACCGGTTGTGGTGCCAAAAGGACTACATAATGCGTCAGCTAATTGCTTTATGAATAGTGCCTTACAAGCAATGTTTTCTTTAGATTATCTGTCACAAATCGTTTTGAAAAACACTGCAAATGCGTATTCTAAAGGTACGATGGCCTATAATTATGTAACATTATTAAGTGCACTCAGACGAGCTCTGGCTGCGCAATATGATCCTTCGCCATTCTGTGTTTCAGCGCGTGCAATTATGCATGAGCCATCAGTAGGAGATGCAAACGAGTTCATAACTATTTTATTACAAAGTTTGGTGAATGAGAGCATTAAGCCAGGTAATGAGACTAGAGACTTATTGGCAATTGAAACATTTAAATTTGTTAATGGCAGTAAGCATTCTGAAAGCATTGATTATCTGCTTAATATTCAAAATGTGAATAGAAACACATTAGTTGCATGTTTAGCTGATTACTTCTCACCAGAACTAGTCGGTAACAAAACTCATCAAATACGCTTATCCGGAACGGGTCGTTATTTTATTGTTGGCATTAAGCGAACTGGATTTGATAAAGTCTCTAAGCAACCGGTTAAAATAGAAACGCCGATAATCTTCCCTGTTACAAATCTAAATTTAAATGACTACAAGGTAGGTAAACTGGCATTGCCTTATTATCAGCTGAAAGCAGTTGTGATGCATCAAGGACCGGTAAATGCGGGTCACTATACTGCGTATGTACGCCATGGACAACAATGGTATTTCACTGATGATGCAAAGATTAAGCAGGTTTCTTCAAAACAAATTGAAGAATTAGCTCATACCGGTAAAGTAGGAAATCTATTGCCGGTTACCTTTTTTTACGAAACACATTAATAACAAAGCCCCACAAATGAGTGGGGCTTTTTAACGTACAATTGTCGTATAATTTTTGATTATGTGATCATATTAATAAAGATAATAATTTTTTTACTCTGCGAAGAAAAAAAGCATCTTTTATTTTGATTAATCCAAATTTAAATCTGGCATATAGATGCGCTTCCAATGACCGAGTGAAACGGGAAAGTGGGGCATTGCAAGTTTTAGCATGGCTTGCGCGTACACGCGAATTTCCCATTGCGCACCGGCATCAAGGCGCAACTTAAGAAAATTGATTAATGAATGTAAATTGCAGGTGAAAATAAATTCAGTGTAGGTGCAAACAGGTAATAATCCACGAGCAATTTCACGCGCGACTCCTTGCTCGAGTAGATGTTCATAGGTATTTTTTGCAACTTCAAGTGCTTGCAAATACTGCTGTTTTAATGCTTCATTTTCAAATGAACCCACCGAGCCTTGGCGGTTTTGAGTGTCTTGATAGCGCCAGGTGTTTGGCACATAAAATTCAAGTGGCGCTTTAACATAGCGATATGAAATCTCGTTATATGAATTCATGCGATGGCGAATCCATTGGCGCATTACAAACGTAGGGCATTTAACGCGAAACGAAAGCTGATTATGCTCAAAAGGGCTGGTGTGATGATGTTCCATTAAGAAACCGATTAATTTTTCATCACGGGGGGTTAGAACATCAGTGAACTTACCATATGATACGCGCGCAGCGTTTACGACATCAACATCTGATCCAGAAATTCTAATTAACTGGATTGCGCTAATCCCATCGTTTAACGGATCGATTGTTTGAAGTTCGGTTGACGGAACCGGCGTATTTTGTAAATTGTGTTCAAGCATTTTTATCCTTTCAATTTTACCTTTAAAACATTCTAACGTTTTTTGTAGGCAAAAAAAGAAAATTAAAATTTATTTTGATAGATAAAGAAATTTCTTGATTGTATCACGATAGAAGAATATCGTAGTCTCATTTTGCATAATATAACTGAAAATTTTCTTGTTAAAGTTTTGCATGGGGCTATTCGGGCGTTTGTTCGGTCCCATAAAAGATTTTTTATTTAACGTGCGATGATCTGAATGTACTATTAGAGTATTGTGCATGGAGTGAGTGAAAGAAATTGCAAATCAAAATGAGCTATTTATATAATTGGAGATATAAAACTAAAGTATATTTTTACAAATATTGATTTTTGAGCAAAGCATTTGTTTGATTAGAAAGAGCAATAGTTATAAAAATTAAAAGGATTTGTATGAAAAAACTATTAGTTTTTTTAGTAGTAAATGGAATAAGTTTTGCAATGCAACCGAGTGCAAATGTGCCGGCTGCTCAGGCAGACTGGAGGCCTGTTAAACATATGCCACTGGGCAAAAGCGTTTCTGAATTAGAGCGTGAAAAGGCTGACTTAAACAAAGAAATTACAGATCTAAATAAAAAAATGGAAGCAGTAAAAGGCGGCGTAAGAGGACGCGGAGAAAGAGCCATTAGCCGTAAGGGTGACGATAAAGATCCTATGCGTATGCTTACTATAAAGCGTGACAGCGCAGAGCGTCGATTAAGAGAAGTTGAAAAACAGCTTGAAGCAAAAAAATAAGTATTCTTATAAAGGCTCTTTATATGGAAGAGCCTTTTTTGTTTTCTAAAACCATATTTACAATAATGCCTATAGTAATTATTTGACATACTAATGCAGTATTTCCATAACTAATAAATGGTAATCCAATTCCTTTAGTGGGCGCCAATCCGGTTGTCACACAAATATTGATCAATGCTTGTAGACTTATTACGATTACAAATCCGATTACTGAATATAAGCAAAATCGATCTGTTAATTGCCAGGCAACGCGTAGTCCAAAATACAAGAATAATAAAAATAATAGAATCACCAGGGATGCACCCAAAAATCCGGTTTCTTCAGCAATTATTGAAAAAATAAAATCGGTGTGTTGCATGGGTAGGTAAAAGAATTTTTGTTTTGATTGTCCAATACCAACCCCAAAAAAACCACCCGAGCCAATCGCAATCAATGATTGAATGATTTGAAATCCTGCTCCTTGCGCATCTGACCATGGATCTAAAAAAGTTAAGATACGCTTTAAGCGGTATGATTTTGCAAGAATAAGACCAATCATAATAGGAATGAGCCCTAATAAGGTAAATCCTAAATATTTTAAATAAATACGTGCAATAAATAGCACAACAAATGCCGTGGTAATTAAAGTAACCGTTAATCCAAAATCTGGCTGGCGCAATAAGATAATTCCAGTAATGCCTAAAACAATCATGAGAGGAACATATCCATGGAGAAAGGAGACATGCATTTTTTCTTTTTTAGTTAAAAAATAGGCAACGTATAAAATGAGTGAAATTTTAAGTAATTCACTGGGTTGAAATGAGATAAAAGGTAAATTAAGCCATCGAGCAGAGCCATGAATTTGTTGACCAAAAGGAGTAATAACAGTTAAAGTGGTTAAAAAAAGCGAAGATAAAAATAAGAGCGGAGTAAATTTTTTAAGTAGCTCTATTGGAATTAAACAGACAATAAAAGCCCCAACTAACCCTACGATTAAACCGACAATCTGTTTTTGTAAAAAATAATGTGCAGATCCCAATTTTTCCAGTGCAAAAACGGAACTAGAAGAATAGATAAAAATCATTCCCACAATAATAAGTATAACAACGGTGGTGAGTAAAAATGAGAGATCAGACTTAATTTGTTTGTTGTGTAAAATCATACATTCGATTCCTTTTTTTATTACACAGAATCTAATATAGATTTAATTTATTACGCAACTGATTTAATCTGTTGAACCAATTTTATAAAATGCTCCCCGCGCTTTTGATAATCAGCAAATAAATCATAACTTGCGCCTGCGGGAGAGAACAAAATCTGATTATTATCTTTTAGAAAGTTTGGCAAATGTACAAATGCGTCATCTAATGTTGCAGTTGCTAATGATTGGATATTATTTGAGTCGCAAAATTTTTTAAGTTCTTCTGCTTCCTTGCCAAAGCAATATACGAATGTAACTTTATCTTTGAGTTGAGCGACAAATTCAGAGCGATCAACTCCCTTACTTACACCACCCAAAAATAAAATAATAGGTTTGCCTTGAATCTTTTCTATGGCTGCAAGTGTTGAAGCGGGAATAGTTGCTTTAGAATCATTATAAAAATCAACTCCATTTATGCTTGCAACTTTTTCTAATCGATGATGCGGTAACTCTTGCTCATTCAAAATAGTAACAAAATTATCAAGAGATAATCCCAAGATATGGATTGCTGCGGATAACATAATCACGTTTTCTAAATAGGAAATTTTTGGAAGTTCTTTAAAGTCGAATATTTCGCATGTATTTGTCTGATAACTCAGCATCAATTTTGAATTATGTAAAAAATAGAGAGCATCAGAAACATCTAGGTGTGACAATTCTTGGCGCGTCGGCTCTTTTTTGCTAAAGAAGCACAATGGATTCCGTAAATTTTTTGCTTTGACTTGTTCGCGGATTGATAAAGGAGATAGCGACCTATCTGCAGGGCGCTGTTGTGCAATTATTTGTAGCTTGGCGTGGATGTAAGATTCTAATGAACCATGTCTATCTAAATGATTGGGGTAAATGTTAGTGCATATTGCCATAGAGGGTCTAAAGGTTTTACAACGCTCAAGCTGAAAGCTCGAAACTTCTAGAATTACATAGTCGGCAGCGTTTGCTGCTTGGATGCTATCAAGTAACCCAACACCAATATTTCCACCGGTAAAAACTGTTTTACCTTGGTGTGAAATCAATTGGGAGAGTAGGTGAGTAACGGTTGTTTTGCCGACAGAACCAGTAATAGCGATGATGGGTTTTTTGCATTCAGTGCCAAAAATATCAAGTTCCGAAAGAAATTTATGATTAAATTCTTGGTAAGGGCGCAAATCAATACCACAACTCGCTAGAATATAATCATTGTTTAGCAGAAAATCGGTGAGTTGATCTTGTAGAAAAAACGAGATGTTATGAGCAGTTAAGAAGGCCTTTTCTTGTTCATTTGGTTCTCTTCGATCCAATGCTTGTACGTTATAGCCTTTGCCATGAAAGTAGGTAATTGCTGATTTGCCAACAACACCCAGTCCCCAAATCCCAATTTTTTTCATTATTATTTCCCTGTACAATACCTGACAAAATGACAAAATAAGGGTACACTAGACCTATTTAAGATTCAATTAAAGAGGCAAAAAGGTTTTATTACCATGGCAGAGCAAACCAATAATCCCAATCAAGTCAGTTACAAAGATACTCTAAATCTTCCCCGTACTGATTTTCCAATTCGAGCAAATGCAAAAGAAGATGATCCAGCAATGGTTGCTCGATGGGCGCAAGAGCAGTTGTACAAAAAAACTTTTGAAAGCCATAAGGGCCAGGAAAAATTTATTCTTCATGATGGGCCGCCGTATGCCAACGGTCATATCCATGTGGGCCATGCATACAATAAAATCTTAAAAGATATCGTGGGTAAATCGCAGCGCATGATGGGCAAAAATGTACCCATTACTCCTGGCTGGGATTGCCATGGTTTGCCGATTGAATTAAAAGTTACTCAAGAAAATCCGGGCATTACCGGATCAGCATTAAAGAAAGCATGCCGTACGTATGCTCAAAAGTGGATCGATACCCAACGCGAAGAGTTTAAACGCCTTGGGGTTTTGATGGATTGGGAAAATCCTTACATAACCATGAGCTATGGATATGAAGCTTCTATTTTGCGTGCCTTTGCCAAATTTGTAGAAGGTGGCTACATTGAACGCAAAAATAAAACAGTACCGTGGTGTGCTGAATGCCAAACAGTATTAGCGCAGGCTGAAATTGAATATCAAGATCAAAAAGATCCATCAATTTATGTTTTATTTCCTTTGCAAGAAACAACTGTATTAAAATTATTCCCAAACCTCGCTGGTAGATCCGTAAATCTATTAATTTGGACAACAACTCCATGGACCTTACCACTTAATAAAGCGGTCTTAATTAAACCGTGTGCATCATATGTGGTTTTAGACATTAATAGCACCTTAATCGTTGTTGCTCAAGCACTTGCAGATAAAATCTGCGCCATGATGAGCGCAGATAAGAAAATAGTTGCAGAGTTTATCGCAGAGCAGTTAGTTTCCGGTGGCACACATGTTAAACATCCATTTATTGATGTAGTTGTACCATTAATTCTATCGGATACGGTTAGTCTTGATGATGGTACTGCTTTTGTTCATTGTGCTCCCGGGTGTGGTCCTGATGACTATGAAGTAGGAGTCCGCAATAATTTAGAAATCTATTCTCCCATTAGTCCTGATGGTAAATATACTAAAGAAATTAATCCTGCTGAGCTTGCAGGAATGCCGGTTAAGGATGGCCAAATTTGGGTGATTAAAAAATTAGCTGAAGTCGGCAAAATGTTTCACAAGACCAGCATTAAACACGCATATCCCTATTGCTGGCGTTCACATACCCCTTTAATTTTTAGAGCTACCAAGCAATGGTTTTGCGATCTGTCAAAAGATGGGTTAAAAGAAGGTGCGATTAACGAAGCTGATGGTATTAAGGGATTGCCTGATAAATCGATAAATCGTTTAAAAGCAACCTTAGAAGGGCGCTTAGAGTGGGTTCTTTCTCGTCAGCGTACCTGGGGTGTACCAATTCCTGCATTAATTTGCACAAACTGCGATTACACATACAGCAATCCTGAATTGATTAAAAAAGTTGCTGATAATGTTGCACAAAAAGGGATTGAATATTGGGATGATGCCACCGTTGAGGAATTGCTACCAAGTAAATATGAATGTCCAAATTGCAAACACAATACCTTCAAAAAGGAAAACGATATTCTTGATGTATGGTTTGATTCAGGTGTAAGCCACTATGCTGTCTTATCTCAAAATCCTACATTAGCGTTCCCTGCAAACATGTATCTGGAAGGAAAAGATCAACATCGTGGTTGGTTTCAAAGTTCATTACTTACTTCTGTAGTCCTTGAAGATAAAGCGCCTATGAAAGAGATTGTGACTCACGGATTCACCGTTGATGCTCAGGGCAGAAAGATGTCTAAATCATTGGGTAACGTAGTTAGTCCGCAAGAGATGATTCATGAATTAGGAACCGACGGACTGCGCCTATGGGCTTCTAGTATTGATATTTCGGGAGAAGCAGTAGTTTCAAAGCTGATGCTTGATAACATTAAAGAAGTATTTAGAAAAGTGAGAAATACTTCACGCTTCTTGCTTTCAAACTTGTATGACTTTGATATTACCAAAGATGAAGTTGCCTTTAACCAATTGTTATTGCTTGATCAATATGCACTCCAAGAGCTTGCTGAATTGAATCAAAAAGTAATCAAAGCGTATGCTGATTATGATTTTACCGCCGTTGCACATATGCTGGGCGATTATTGCTCAGTGCAATTAAGCTCATTCTACTTAGATATCATCAAAGATCGTTTGTACGTTGAGAAAGCGGATGGTCATCTGCGCCGATCAGCCCAAACTGCAAGCTGGTACATCCTTGATACTTTAACCCGCTTAATGGCGCCCATTTTATCATTTACTGCAGAACAGGTTTCAGATAATTATCAAAAGAACAAAACTGAATCGATCCATTTGCAAAAATTTGCACAAATTAATGCACCTGCATTAAACAAGGTTGATCAAGAACGCTGGAAAATGCTAG
The DNA here is from genome assembly GCA_964591235.1 of uncultured Pseudomonadota bacterium. Lineage (GTDB taxonomy): Bacteria > Babelota > Babeliae > Babelales > Vermiphilaceae > BTUB01. The sequence goes on along the minus strand of CAZPZX010000002.1, from coordinate 4,840 downwards.
CAGATATCCGTTCGGCAGTATTAAAAGCAATTGAAGGCTTGCGTGCGCAAGGGATTATTAAGCATTCATTGGAAGCACAAGTTACCATGCATGTTAATGATCAAGCAGCATTTGCGCCACTATTTAAAAGGTTAACTGACGATTTACAAAAAACGCAGCAGGGTGATAAAGGTTTCTTTGAAGAGTTCTTTATTGTTTCCGATGTTATTTCCCAAAAAGATAATTCAAATCTTGAATCCTCAGAACTTACAGGATTGTCAGTTCTTATAAATAAAGCTCCGGGCAAAAAATGTGCTCGTTGCTGGCAATGGAAAACTAGCGTTAACGACCGTCAATTAGATGAACGCTGTCAGAAAATTGTTGTATAAATTAAAAGGCTGGAAATTAATCCAGCCTTTTTTATTACCAAATAACGACTGATAATTTTACAATTATGTTAACTCTTTTGAAAATAAAAAATTAAAAACAAAAAAGTGAACAAATGAGTTTTTTCCGTCCCATTTTATTAAGACTCATCTATCAGATTGCTTCCGGCTCTGGTTGTTCATTCGTCTTAATAATTTCAAGCAACTTTAGGTAATGGGTTGTAAGCGATGCTTGTGTTTCTTTGGTTGCTTCGCCTAAATCATCCAGATTTTTGTAAGCTTCTACCAGCTTTTGTGAATTCTCATATAATTGCGCATAACCTGGTGTTCCTTGCCTCATTTGTGCAGGAGTATGGGTTTGATATTGTTTATGTAAAGCTTGTGAATTTGTTAAAAATTGTTCTTTTGCCTGTTGTTTTGGATCATGCATGGCAATAGTTGTTGATACAGAAGCTATAAGAAGTGTAAATGCTAAATACAATTTCATTAGTTCCTCGTGGTCTGAAATTAAAGGTATTTGTTAATAATTCTCAATTAAAAAAGGGCACCAAATAGGCGCCCTTTGTATTAATTGTATGTAAAGATTTACAAGCCATCAACTGTTTTGTGGAGTTCTTGAATCTTTGTGCGTAATTCACTTAAATCAGGAACGCTTGGTTTATTAAGAAGGTCTTCGATGCGGCGAATATCGGCAGGCAAGGGATTTGCGCCCGCATTCTTGCGTGCAGCGTCGACAACTTTTTGTAATTCATTTTCATATTTTCTGCCAAAATAAGCAAAGTGTTTAGACATAAAGCGATTTGCTTCACTGGGATTCATCGTGGCAAGTTGTCGTGCTTTGTCTGGCTTTTCAAGATTAGCAATTTGAATAGAAAGTTTATCAAGATCGTTGCGTACGTCTTTATAGTTATCCTTAATTGATTTTTTATACGCTTTCTTTTGTGCTTCATTAAGGTTATTCATTTGCTTTTTAAGATTCTTAACGGAAGTGTTTGCGGTTCCGATTAATTTAGTTCCTGACTTAATGGCGCCAATAACATCTTCATTTGCGGGTGCAGCTTTTTCAGTATTAATATGTTTTTCAATATTCTTAAATAATGAAAACTCATCTAGCAATCCAGTAAAGCTTCCAATACTTTCTAAGAATGATCCCTCAAAACGATCTGCTTTTTTATCAGATTCATATTTTTGTTTTTGATCTTCTTGCTTTGCTGCTGCAGATTTGGTTGCATCTTGAGCAGTTTTAGCAGTGCCAGCACCTGCGCCTGACATAGTCAACGGCTTTTTATCCTCAGTTGTTCTGGAGATTGAACGTCCCGATGAATCATATAAATCTGCGCTGCGATAACGTTCAGTTCCACCGCGATCACGTTCACGGAAACTTGCTTCGCGTGCGGTTCTAGCGCTTCCCCCAATCCGTGCAGGTTCAGCATACCGTGGCATTTTTGTTTGTTCAAAAGCCTTTTTTTGTGCGCTTTCTTCTGCTTCTTTTATCTTTTTAGCAGTCGGTTCAAATTTTTCAAATATACGATCAAGTCCGGCAGGAATGCCTAATATTGTTAATGCTTCATGCAGCGAGAGGAGAACGATGCGTGTTGCTTCACGTGCTTCTGAAGTCATTTTTTCCATACCAAATGGACTTAATGCAATTTTGTTTTCATTTTTATTTAATGCATCGCGCAATTTAACTAAATTGTTGTAAGTACCTTCATCTTTAATAAACTCATCAAGGTATTTGTAATTATTAGAGCGCGGGTCCCGATCTTTTAATTTGTGAAGCTTTGCTTCAAGATCTTCCACTTGAGTTTTAAAGCTGTTCCAAGAAAGAGAAGTTGGCCAATTTTTTAATTTGCCATCTTTTTGCCATGTTTGAATTTTACTTGGTAATTCAGACATAATCTGTGCTTTTCTTAAGAAATTTATTATGCCGGTGATTGTTAAATCGATTAATTGTAAAGCGGCATATTGTTTTGAAGTAACTTCTGGAGTCTGTTTTTGTGGTTGCTCAGTCGTGTTTGGCTTAGTTGGCTGTACTTGCGGTTGTTCTATCGGTGCGGGCTGCGCATTTGAGACGTCAGCTATTGCTTTTTCGATCTCTTTGAGTAGATCTTCTTCACTCATTTTTGACAGACGCTCAACTTCGCGATCAAATTTTTCTTTTGTTTCAGCATTTTTGATCTGTTCTTCTGTGTAGCCTTTAGCGCGCAAAGACGCTTCAGTTGGTAATGCTTCAACATATTTTTGAACATCTTTTTGAGCCTGTTCTAAAAACTTGAGATCTTCTTCAGATAGATCCCATCCGGGAGCTACATCGGTTCGTGCATACATGTACGATGGAATAAATACAGATAACAAAACCCATAGAATGATGGGCATCTTAAGTGTCTTGTGAAGGATATTCTTCATATAGGTGCCTCTTTGTAATTACCATTACTGTAAGATCGATATTTCTTTTAAATATATCATGAAAAGGATTTTTTTTCATATGTGTGCATTTTTACCAAGAAATTCGACAAGTAAAGGTGTTTTGCTGATGGAGGCGCTTGTAGCGCTCTTGCTGTTTGTGTCGATGAGCACTGTTATTGGCAGCTGCTGGAATTATTTATTTTCTATTCGCTCAACCACGAAATCTCGATTAGAAGGATTGTCTTTAGCACAGAGCGCTGCATATTCTTTGATTATTAATCATGAACAGGTGGACATTAAAAAAGATCACACGATTAATTATGAATATGCCCCCGTGTTAATAGAGTCTGATCTGCAAGTATCTTTACCCTCAATTTCTTTAGTAACTATACAAGTTGCAAACGCAAACAAAAAAGCAATTAGTTTAAAAGCGTTCTATGGAGAGAAGTAATGAAGAGGGTGGGATTTTCATTAGTTGAATGTATGGTATATGTGTGCATCATGATGCTTTTAAGTTTTTTTGCTACAGAATTTTTTGCAAGAAATTATCTGCAATTAAATTCATATATTAAAAAAAACAATTCGCTTATGTCACTCTATGCCGCACAAGATGCACTATCAAACGACCTTGCGCTTGCAGATGATGATGAAATGTATTGGATTCAAAAAACAAACGAATTGATTTGTAAAACAATACAATCAGATGTTGGATGGCATGTTCATAATAAAACATTGTATCGTGTTTCTGGTGAATATGATTTTAATCGACAACAATGGAATAAAAAAAATAAGGCACTTATTGCACCCCATGTAAGTGCTTTTAGTTATTGGCTTGAACGAAAAAATAAACGCGTTGTAAGCGTCCAGAGTAATCTTGCTGTGGAAGATATGGAACCAATAACTCACGTGACCTGGCTTTCGCAAAGGATTTTGCCGTGAGTTCTATGCAAAAAGGATCATCAGTTTTAGTTATTTTGACCATCATGAGCATGCTGTTAATGTTTGGATTGGCAACGTATAAAAGCGCTACTTACTTTGAGCAGTTTTCGTTTTTACGTGCTGCACATGAACAACAGGCTTTATTAACGCGTAGTTTATTAGAATATGGGGTTTTAACTATCGCCCGTAATTACCAAACAGTATTCGAGCATAAAGACCCTTGGAGCATGCATGTTGAAAGCTCTGATTACAGGGGGTCTATTCAGGTATCAAAAATAGATGAACACATTTTACTTTCTGCTGTAATAATAGAACCAAAAATAAGCGTTAATAGGCTTACCTGTTTAGTAGGGCAAGACAAAGATGGCAAAATACAGGTTCGGGGTTTTCAAAAGGGGTGAATTACTTTATACTGACTTTGAATATTAGTTCTGTGTAAAGGAATGCAAATGAAAGTCTTTTTGCTAGAAGATGTAGAAAAAGTAGGGGCAGCTGGTGAAATTATTAAGGTAAGCGATGGTTTTGCTCGAAATAATCTTATTCCACGCAAGCTGGCTATCGAAGTAACCCCCGATAATGAATCATATTTCAAAAAAAGAGAAAAAGTTATCGAAAAGCGCCAAGAAGTAATTGCAACGAAAACATCTTTACTTGCTGAACGCGTGAGCTCCATGAATTTGACACTTAAAAGAAAGCTTCATGATGATGGTAAGCTTTACGCTAAAGTAAATGAAAATGAGATCATAGAACTGTTGTCTGCCCAAGGAATTAGTGTTTCTCGCAGCCAAATCGAATTTGAGAAATCTATTAAAGAAAAAGGTGCTTACGAAGTGACAATCAAGCTCTCATCTCGTTTGACCCCTAAATTTAAGCTTAATGTTGTTTCAATTTAATACATAAAACTCTTCTTATCGCCTTTGCAATGAAAGGGCGTGGTTATGCAAAAAGATAAACGCTATGCCCCCAAACCACCGGTTGACACTGAACGAGCATTAGGTAGAACGTTGCCTGCAAGCATAGAAGCTGAACGCTCAGTGCTTGCAGCTTTACTTCTCAATGATGAAAATGTTCCTGTTGCTTCCAAAATTAGTAGCATTCTATCAGAGACATGGCGGGATTGTTACGCAGAT
>CAZPZX010000001.1:40299-57928 GCA_964591235.1 uncultured Pseudomonadota bacterium | reverse complement strand
TGAAGCACAACATCCTGAACGATTCGTGCAGTGTTTTATTGCCGAACAAAATATGATCGGTATGGCAATCGGCTTTAGTCGCTGCAATAAAATTCCCTTTTCTTCGACGTTTGCTTGCTTCTTAAGCCGGGCACACGATCAGATTCGTATGGCCGCGATCGGAACTGCGCCGTTGCGAATTTGTGGCTCACATGCGGGTGTTTCAATAGGGCAAGATGGGCCATCGCAAATGGGATTAGAAGATATAGCCATGATGAGTGCGCTTCCTGAATCGATTGTGTTATACCCATCAGATGCAGTCAGCACCCATGCGCTGGTTGAACAGATGTGCAATTACACCGGCGGTATTTCTTATGTGCGCACGACACGTGAAAAAACAGCAGTGTTGTATGATAATGATGAACAGTTTCCCCTCGGTGGTTGCAAAGTGCTTCATGCAAATAAAGGTGATGTTGGATTAATCGTGGCTGCCGGAATTACTGTGCATGAAGCGCTTAAAGCGCGGGAGCAGCTACTTAAAGAAAATATCTCGATTGCTATTATCGATTTGTATAGCATCAAGCCGCTGGATGCAGCAACGATTGAAAAGATTGCCGTGCAAGCAGGGGATCGCATTATCACGGTCGAAGATCATTATATTCAAGGCGGCATCGGGGAAGCTGTTGCATTTGCATTGCGTAATAGTGCCATAGAAATTCATAGTTTAGCCGTAACCAAATTGCCGATGTCAGGCAAACCAGAAGAGCTGCTGGCATGGGCAGGGATCGATGCTGATGCAATTATTAAAAAAGTAAAAGAGATTACGCGCCATTAACAGTCGCGCCGTTTATTTATTTGTTCTTTTTGATACACATCAGCTAATTGTTCTTCAATTGAGGGTAATCCAAGAGAAGCTCGACGAACATTTATTTTATGAAGATCGCGCTCTTCTAATATCATACTGCATCCGGCTACCGGTGTTTGTATGTCGAAATTTTGATCTAAACAAGTGCCATACCGTTGTGATATTCGCTGAGTTATTAATAAATGTTTATCAAAGGTAAAAGCCCATTCGATATTATTTTTTGATGTTGGTTCATCAAGATCAAAACTTTTTAAAAGGTTTTCATGATCTTGTACCCAGGGAGCATCCTGTGCAGGATCGCTATTATGTAACAGAGTAAGTATCTTGGTACGCAATTTTTGGTCTTTTTTAATTTCAATCAATATATTTTTAGGATGTAGTAGCATTATTCTAAAAATAGTTGCTGACCATTCTTCTGCTTTTAAATCATATTCCAACTTTGCAGTGCTGCGATCATCCGGAGTAGTCGCTGAGCGGATTCTTTTTTTTGCGTCTCTAAATTCTTGCACCATCTGAGTTAATTTTTGATCGATAAAAAAAATTTTTTTTTGTTCATTGAGTGTTAAAGTAACCGGTTTGCTTTCAGCAGTGACCGGTGGCTTCTGCATTGATTGGATGAACAAAGGTAATACCAAAACTGAAAGAAAAATATTTTTCATAGGTGCTGCTAATTATAAGAGTTGAATGATCGTTATTTTCTGATTTTGATGCACAAACATTTTTCGCGATGAATCCAGCCATGACTGCATTGTGCGCAATGCGCTCGCCACTTGTTTATTTCCTGAATGATCGCAGGTAATGATGCTAAGAATTGAGGTTTTACAAATTCAATGTGCATAATTGAGCGGTCATTAATTTTGATTGCTATTTGTTCAATTTTTTCCTGACATTCAAATGCGCGTTGTGAGAACAAAGGGGCATCTTCTTGTTGCAGGCCTTGTGGATCGATTACTTGCAGTACATCAAGAATAGAATACAGTGAATAGATTTTTTTGAATAGAGGTGAACAGATATAATTCATGGTGGGCGTTTGCACCGGAACTGCTAGTAAGATAACTTCATCAATAACCAGATCAGTATCATAGTCATTCTTTACTTCCTCTAGCATGAGAATAACATTGCCGCCATGACTATGGGCAACCATACGAATAAACGGAGCCGTGCCATACTTATTTTTGTAATTGTTAATAAGTTCTTTTAAATCTTGATAAAGTACTTGAGCTGCTTTTTTACGCTCGTCAAAAGATAGTTTTCCCGACCAGCCAAAAAGATAAAATTCCTCTGCAGGATAATTGATCGGGTCGGCATTAATTAATGTTTGAGCGATTTTACGTTGATAATATTTTGGTTCAATTTCTGTGTAGTGATGAAGGCCGGGCTTACTATAAAAGAATTTTTGCAAAACCCCTTGGGGTAATAAACGGGTACCATGCACCCAAATGGTAATAGGCGGATTTCCCGGGGTAGTAGTTTCTGTTAGGCGTTGTGATTGCGCATAAAGCGTAACCTGTTTTGCGATCGGTCTTTGCTGTATGGATGTGCGGCAACCCGGCAGCATACATAGCACGATGGAAATGAGCAAACAGATTGTTTTTTGCATAAATACTCCTACCATTTCATAGTAGCAGGAGTATTATATTTTTCTAGTAAAAGTACCTATTTACTATTTCTCTTGAAACCCCTTAAAAGGGATCGGTTTTCTGGGAGAAGAAGAAGGAATTGGTGCCGGTTTAACAGGTGATCCAATAAATTTTTTAGCTATGGATTCTTCTAATAGTTTCTTAAGTTGATCTCTATTAGGCACGGATTCTCCTTCTTGAACAAACTGTAAAGGCGTATTAATCGAAGTTTCATCATAAGAAATTGCTAATAAAGGATCAGCCTGGCGATCTAAAAGCCATGATACCAAATCAATGTTCCCCTTTTTAAGTGCGATCATGATAGGGCTGTCTTTTCGAGCATCAATATAATTTATGTGAGCTCCTGCAGTAAGCAATCTTTCCATACGTGGTATGTTTTCTTGCTTAACGGCCTTAATAAATTGATCATTTAATGAAACAGGTTCACGAGCAAGGCTAAGTGCAGTTTCTTGGCTAATACCTGCATTAATTAACATTTTAATATCAGAGTATTTATCATCTAGGACTGCCTCTTGGAATACCTTCTCCATTATTTTTTTAAGATTGGGAGCAAACCCATATATATTTTTAAGCAGCTGTATGTCTTGAGTAAAAAGTGCTCCATTAATAAGAGTAAGGGCATTGTTTATATATTCAGGATTAGAAATCAAAAGTTGTTCGATATTTTTTTTGTTTATCTCTGATGGAATATACAGGGCATTTTGGATTAGGTTGCTGGAAGGGTATATTCGTTTTATTAATCGTAAAGTAAGATTATTTAAAAGTTCATCTTCAAAGTAGCCTGACGATTCCAGAATCAGCTTTATTTCTGATAATTTGGTATTCAATGAACCGGTCTGTTTTTGTAAATTGCGTTCAATCTCTTGTAATAAGGTTGCAATTGTTTTGTAATAATTGAGTTGATCACTCAAAGAGGTCTCTAGCCGCAATCCATCGTTATACAAGCGAATCGCTTCAGAAATATTTTGAGGTTGCCCCAGTCCAAACAAGCTGAGGTTTGCCAACATAAGAAGCGCTTCAGCTTTTGTTGTTTTATTTCTTGAAAATACTAATGCACGTAATGCTTGGTCAGAATGATAGTGACTTTCGTCTAATTGAGTTCCTGTTAACAATAACGAAAAATAAGTCCTGGCCTGATTTAGTTGCTCAATTTCTGAAGACAAAATTGTTTGTGAAGCTTTTGGTTCAACCTTTATATCAGTTAAAGTGTCATATTGTTTACTGCCGGCAGCCGCTCTTTTTTTTGGTCGCATCGTCGGTTCTTCAGCATTTTTTTCTTTGCGTGAGGCAGGCTTATCCATTGCATGTAATGCAGTGCTTACACTTATCAAGATTAAAAAAAACTTTTTAATATCTAGTAACATTTGAAATTCTTGCCTCAAAGCCTTTTGTAAAAATTAATAGGGATAAATAATTGTTCCATTTTTTTAGTTTCCCGCAAATATCGAGCTTACTTTTTGGCTAAAGTGCGGATTATCACTGTATCCGGCAAATTGATTTATTTTGTTACCATCTTTAAAAAAGACAAATGATGGGAACGCTTTCACATCATATTCCCTTTTGGTAAATAATGGATCGCCTGATTTAGCTTCAGACGCGGCACGTAGGACTTTCGAACTTACCATTACAAACGTAATATCCGGAAGGGCGTTGGCAGTTGCAGGGTAGATGCCTTTCTTCTTGAAAGCATTGCACACCGGGCAGGTTGGGTCATAGAAGAAAATCACTACTTTACTGTTATTTTTAATGACTGACTCAAGCGCCGATTCAGATGCTATTTCTTGAATATCACCATGTTGCGCATATAAAAATGATGCCAATACTACGGTTGCAGCAATAATGCCAAATGATTTTATGCAGCCTGAAAAATTCATTTTACTTCCTTTTTCTGTAAATATTTTTCTAAATCTTGTTGGGTAGTCTTTAACCCTTGGTCGCCTTTATGCCAATTGGCAGGGCATACTTGACCATGCTCCTTAGTAAAAAGCATCGCATCAAGCACGCGCATTACTTCCGGAATATCCCGGCCGATGCTGGTATTATAAATTGATGAAGCTTGAATTATGCCATCAGTATCGATGATGAACACGCCGCGTAATGCAACGCCTTCTTTTGGATCAAGCGTCATGTACGCTGATGATATTTTTTTATTAACATCAGAAACGATTGGGTAAGTTATTCCTTGAATACCACCTTTATCACGCGGAGTTTCTAACCATTTTTGATGTGAGTACACTTGATCGACTGAGATAGCAATCAGGACGGTATTTTTAGATTCGAATTCTTTTATTTTATCTTGAAAGGCAAATAACTCGGTTGGGCAAATGAAAGAAAAGTCTGCCGGATAAAAGATTAAGATAACGTTTTTACCCGCATAGTCTGCAAGTGAAATATCCTTAATCTCCCCATTTATTACCGCTTTTGCGCTAAAGGCCGGTGCCTTTTGACCAACTACAGTAATGCAATTTGCCCCCAGGAGGTTGCTGCTTATTAAAAGAAGGCTGTAGAATATTACTGCACGTATCTTCATTATTCTTTCCTTTCATATGGTTTTACACCATAAAAATAATTATCGACTCTATTAAAATTATACAAATAGAAAATATTATTTTACAATGCCTGCTTAAAAGAGGCATAATAATAGGCTTTTTAACGTATTTTTTGTATGCTAGGCTCAGACAACCATTGTTAGCCTATCTGTGTTAAAAATATACAAATTAGTAAGCCCAGCTGCGCGCAAAGCGCAGGGGTACTTAAAACGGGTCTTGGCGCTGGTACTACGGTTCGCGGCACAAGGCCCGTTTTTTAAAAAAAGCTTATTTAAACAATCTTTTTATATCATTCAAATATATATAATTTACTATCTGTAAATAAATTTGTTATTTTAAAACAGAGACAAATGGATTAAGGAGTAGTAGTAGTGAAGTCTATCTGGAAAGGGAATATTTCCTTCGGATTGGTAACCATCCCGGTCCGGATTTACTCAGCAGTGCAAGAGCATGTGCTGGGTTTCAAACTATTGCATGATGCATGCCATACTCCGATTGCGTATGAACGCTGGTGCAGCAACTGCAAAAAAGAGGTTGGTTGGGCTGATGTGGTCAAAGGACTTAAACAAGAAGATGGATCATACGTTATTCTGACGCAAGAAAAAATTAAAGAATTAAAACCTGAAAAAACAGATAATTTATCCATAGTAGAATTTGTAAACGTTGATCAAATTGAGCCTATTTATCTGGAACATCATTTTTATCTCGGGCCTGAAAAAAAAGATCAAAACTCATTTTATCTCTTTAAAAAAGCGCTCGAGCAATCGGGTAAGGTGGCGATTGGGAAATTCGTAATGCGTGATAAAGAATATATTTGTGTGATTAATCCGTATGAGAAAACGTTATTGCTCACCACGCTTAATTATGCCTATGAAATTCGTCCACTCTGGCAAGTTCCAAATCTAAAAGCACCAAAAGCGCTATCTGCAAGTGAACTACAACTGGCAAAGCAGTTAATAAATCAGCTCACGGTTAAAACGTTTAAATTAGAAAAGTTTAAAGATACGTTTGCGCAGCAGTTAAAGGAATCGATTAAAAAAAGTAAAAAACAAAAAAGTAAAAAAGTTAAAGAAAAAGCACCTGCTAAAGCTAAAAAAGAAAAAGGTTCTTCCTTGTCTCATGCGCTGCGCGCGAGTTTAATTGCTCCCAGCCGAAGCCCATATCAACCCCATGCGCGTGCTTCCGGAAGAAAGAAAGGAAAACGGACATGAAGAAGTTTTTATTTATTAGCTGTTTATGGAGTTGCGCACAGGCTATGCAAGAGCCCTTGAGTGGTTCCAAGCGAGCAGAGCGTGAAGAAGAAATTACCCAAACCCCAAAATTGCAAAAAATTGAAGATTTCGGGGATGAAACCAAACAGAGAGCCTCAGGGTTGAGTATTACGGAAAAAGAGATTTTTCTTGCATCATTAGACGTTGCAGAAAATCAGCACGTGGCATCTGAATTAAAAAAATATATAGAGGAATTTTCTGCCAAAGGATATACCAGCGGGGGTACACAGCGTGCCAAACTTATTAATGCAGCCAATAGTATTAAAAATCTACTTCGATCAAACCAACTTTTAGCACCTTTGATTGACGATAAACAACTGGCCGGGGCCCTAATTCAACGATTGGCTCAAGCATATAAGGTTCCGCTGGTGGCTGCTGCCTGGGCACTTAATACCGATGCTGCTTCACAATGGATTGCGCAACAGTATCAAAAAAAGGAGATATGGTCTGAACTTTTTTACGAATTAGTAGCTGCCGCACACCAAGGAAATAAAGAGGTATTTGATTTTTTCCTTAAGCATGCCGGTAATCAGGATATTGTTAATCGTTCATTTGATGGAATAAGCTATTTGCGTATAGCGGTAGAAAGAAATGATAGTAATTTGGTTAATCGGTTACTTGCAGAGCCAAATATTGTACTTAATGAAATCGCTGAAGTTCCGGGCACAACAAGTCTGATGCATGCTGCTTCGCATGGATTTACTAAAATTGTAAGAAAATTAATTCATGCCGGTGCAGCTCTTGATCTTCAGTCCCCTCGCGGAGAGACTGCATTACTATTAGCGGTTAAAACAAAGAATCCTGAAAGTGTACGCCTTTTAGTTAAGGCGCACGCAGATCCCAATTTGGTAGATCAAGAAGGAAATACCCCTTTGATTATGGCAGCAAAGAATAATGATATTAAAGCTTTACAATTTTTAATTCCTGTTGCGCAGATTAATAGACGCGATAATAAAAACTTTTCAGCGCTTGATTACTTGGTTGCTCATGGGAATGTTGATGCCGCGCGTCGTTTACTAAATCGAGGAGCGGTACCTTTTATCAATGACTATGATGGTGATCATAATAATCCATTAATCACTGCAGTAATTAAAAATGATTTGGCGATGGTAGTTGAGCTTATTATTGCGGGTGCACGATTTGATGTGTATGACAAGCAGGGAAATACTCCTTTAATGATTGCGGTTCAAAAAAATTATCACCAAATAATAAAAAAATTAATTCAGCATGGCGCTCTCTCTAACAAGCAAGATGCATCTTTAGCGATTGCTGCAGGTAAGAATAACCTTGAATTGGTTGATTTGCTGATAAAAGCTGATGCAAATCTCAATGCTCAAAATAGATTTGGTAACACTGCCTTACTAATAGCGGTTGAACGGGGCTATGATTCGATTCTTGAAGCACTTTTGAAAGCGGGTGCAGATGTAAATATTAAAAATAGCGATGGCATAACAGCACTTATGATTGCTGCCAAAAAAGGAAATGCTGCTTATCTAGATCGCCTTTTAAATGCCGGAGCCCGCAGTGAATTGAAAGATAATTCAAGAGAGACTGCCTATGATAAAGCGCTTAAGAATGGTCATAGTGAGCTTCTTTACAAATTTCCAATTCAGGGAAGTTACTTATGAATAATATTGTTTCTACAAAAAAAATTACGGTGCTCTTATTGTTTTTAACGGTGGTAGTAACTATCAATAGCATGACTCCTCCTGAACAGAGTAGAAAGCGTCCGTTACGCGATAATGAACAAGAGCTGGTTTTGTCTGGAAATCCGGCAAAAGAGCAGGCTGTTTTGCAGACTCCTGCTTCAGCAAAATTATTATTGGAATCTCTTCCTTTAGATGTTCGCAAGCTCATAATTAATGCGCTTTCTTATGCTGATGATAAGATTCAGGCCAAGGAGTTACAGGGGATTATTATACAAACACCTAGTTCTGCTCAAGATCTTGGCCAAGATCAACAAACCCGTCTGTATACGGCGGCTAGAAATATTAGAAGTCTTTTGATGACCAATAAATCCTTCCTCTCAATTTTAAATGACCAAGAATTTACTGAGCAATTAATTAATCGTCTAGCTCATGCCTATAAGTTTCCCGTTGTTGATGTTGCTCTTGCCTTGGCAACCGATGCAGCGGCTCGATGGATTGCAGTCAAATATGATCAAGATAAAGATATTAAGTTGTCAGCCTGGCAAAGAATATGGACTGCTGCTGCTCAAGGAGATGTGAGTGTTTTAAGATTTTTACTCACCTATGCATCAGATGATAATAAAAAATATTTGCTCAATTCTACTTTTGGTAAAACTTCTCCATTAATTATAGCCAGCCAGAAAAATCAGCTTGAAGCGGTAAAGTATTTAATCAAACAAAAAAATATCGATTTAGAAATAAAAGACATCCATTATCAAACTGCATTGCACCATGCAGCCATAGATAACTTTGAGAATATAGTTCGCGAGCTTATTCAAGCGGGTGCTGATCTTAATACGCAAGATGGCAACGGTAATACGACGCTCATATTGGCAACAATTAATAAGAATGAATCTCTGGTAAATGCATTAATTGCAGCCAAAGCAGATTTGAATGCACAAAATAATGCGGGGAATACCGCATTACTCATTGCAGCGTTAGAGAATAGTGAAAACATAGCACTCAAGCTTATTGCAGCCGGGGTTGATATAAATAAACAAAACAAATCTGGTGATACAGCACTGATATGGGCAGTCAGTAAGAAAAATGAAACTTTGGTAAATGCGTTGATTGCAGCCAAAGCAGATTTGAATGCACAAAATAATGCGGGGAATACCGCATTACTCATTGCAGCGTTAGAGAATAGTGAAAACATAGCACTCAAGCTTATTGCAGCCGGGGTTGATATAAATAAACAAAACAAATCTGGTGATACAGCACTGATATGGGCAGTCAGTAAGAAAAATGAAACTTTGGTAAATGCGTTGATTGCAGCCAAAGTAGACTTGAATGTACAAAATAATGATGGGAATACTGCATTGCTATTTGCAGCGAGGGAGAATAGTCAAAACATAGCTATCAAGCTTATTGCAGCGGGTGCTGATGTAAATAGAAAAAATAACAAAGGTGAAATCCCCCTTGCCTGGGCAATTTATAAAAATAATGAATCGATAGTAAGCGCCTTGATTGCAGCTAGAGCAGCTGATAATACTAATGCTGATGCGGTTTTGGAATATGCATGGCAATTTGCAAACAGGCAAACAATACAAGCTATCTTTTCATCCCATTTATTAAAAAATAAAAAAGTAGATTTTAACCTGGCACTCCCTATAGCTGCACTTTATGGAAATTTAGATGCGGTACAATTTATGATAGAGCAGGGAGCTGATGTTAACAAATCTAGATATAGAAGCGAATCGGCATTAACAATTGCTCGCAAACTTGATAGTCCCAATAAAGATGCAATTATTAAAATTTTGCTCGATCATGGTGCAAAGGAGTAAGCCATGAGATTTGTAACGTTTGCATTAGTAACTCTTATCGTGTCTATCAATTCCATGCAGAATCCCACACAAGCTGTGTTGCGTGATTCGCAACTCTCTCAATCGTATTCAATGAGGGTGCCGGAGTTATCCGGCGCTGCGCGTGCTCGTGGCTATAAAAGAAAAAGTAGTGATTTGCCTGTGTCTGTTGCGCATGCAAACGAAGCAGAACGAACTTTAGTTAATTATCTCAATCAACATCTTGCTGCGCAGTACGTGCAGCCGTTACTGACTATCATATTCCGGCTAGAACGTTCAATATATGATGAAACTTATTTTGATGATTATTACTGGTTTACCAACGATGGGCGCGATTTATTGAAATTATCAAAAGAATTAATTCAATTGATCAATTCTAATAGGCGGTATTTTCAATTGGCCAAAAGTTCAGAATTTATGACTCATTTAATTAATTACATAACAAAAGAAAGATATCCTGAAACTACTAATCAGGTACGGGCAGTTATTCCGTTTGCTCAATTACCTGCGGCTGTGTTAACTCTGCAAAAATTGTATCAATTACCTGATTTTGAAAAAAAATGGTGCAAAGAGCTTACCATATTAGAACGGTGGCTTGATACAGCGCAACAACCAACTATTAATGATCCATTTTTTCAAGACGGTATCTTGCTGTTAATTAACGGACTCCCGGATAATCATCCTCTTTTTAGCAGAGACGATTCTTGTCTGAAAGATTTATTATTTCATGCAACAATAGGCAATTATGATCGTATTTTCAATGTGCTCCTTAAAAAGGGAGTAGATATTAATTGGAAAAATAATCGAGATGAAACGCCACTATCTAAAGCTGCATTTTATGCCCATGAAACTATGGTGCGTAAAATGTTAAAGGCAGGCGCAGATGTAAATATTCCTTCGATTTTTAGTCAAACCCCCCTCGATTTTGCAAATTTATCGCCATCCCCCAATAAAAATACCGTTATTAAACTGCTGATTGATAATGGTGCAAAGACAGGAGAGCAATTATGAAGTTGAGATATGTACTGATGTTTTCATGGTCTATAGCGCTGCTAACCAGTGCAACTGATACACCCAAAGAAAAAAAAGGTGTCAAAAGAAAGTATATGGAAGAAGAAGTGGTACAAGAAGTATCCAGTCTGCAAGATCTAATGTTTTCAGCTGTTTATGGGCATAATCTGCCTGGATTCACTCGTCTGCTACAAGCTTTTCCGGCAGAAATCAATCAACAAAATGAAAATGGTGAAACCTTACTCATGGCTGCAGTGCAGGCTAATGATGTTGCTATTCTTGATACTCTTTTGCAACAAAAAAATATTGATCCCGATATTGCAAACAATAATGGCGTAACTGCATTGATGAGCGCGATTATTTTAGGAAACGATGAGATTGCAGAACATTTAATATATGGATTAGCATCACCGGGTCTCATCGATAATGATGGTAATACTGCATTAATGCACGCGATCAATGTTAACAATCAAAACATAGTAAAACTATTACTTGATTTAGGTCACGATACGGTAAATATAAATCACATTAACGATCAAGGGATGTTTGCCTTGATGCTCGCAGTACTCAAAGGGAATGCTGATATCGTTTCTATATTATTAAACCAATCAGATATAAATGTAAATCTTGCCAATGAAGCAGGCCAAACGGCACTTTCAATAGCGCGGGATTCAATGCATGCAAATAAAGATGCGATTATTAAGATGCTCCTAGATAAAGGTGCGCGTGGGTGATGGTGATGTATGCGTAGTGCAATAGTTTTTTTTCTTTTACTATCTTTAAATACGTGGGGAATGGAAAACCCGCACTCAGATCAGTCTATTGCGTTTGCTCGGGTGGAAAAAATAATAAAATCATATTTGGTAAGACAAGGTGCACTGGTAGTAATACAGCATATAAAACAAGAATTAAGTGGGATTCAGTCAACTATATTACAACAAGACGATCAATTTAACGAGGCATTAATTCAACTATTGTCTGAAAAATTTAAAATGGATCCTTTTGAAATTGCAATGCTTTTAAATACTCCCGCATCGAAACGATGGATGGAAGTCAATAAGCCAAATACAAATCCAACCTATTTTAGTGTATTGCCCGCAGATATAATCTCTGTTATTACCAATTTTAAAGTGGGTAATACCCCTTTCGAGCAGCTTGATAACAGCATTGCACGCATCAAAGCTTTTGCAGAAACGAATCTCAATTTAAAACAAAAATTGTTTACCGATATTGAATACAATAAAGCCCTTATCAATTACTTATCAACTGTGTTTGGAGTTGCACCAGCAGAAGTTGCGTTTATGCTTGGTACTCCGATTTCCTTGGAAGAGATGAATTTAATGGAAAAAAGAATTGGGGAAATTCCCTATCTGGGAGTTGGTCTCTTGAGAAAAAACATTAGAGATTATTTACACTCATTATTTAAAGTTAGTAGTGAGGCTGAACGGATTGCTATTGCTATAAAATACCTCAATAGATTTATTAATCATCCATACTATTCAATCGTGAGTATAAAAAATACTAATAATCAATATCCGTTTGATGAAAATTATTACAAATATGTAAAACATTTATTTGATGAAAATTATTACGGATATGTAAACTATTTATATGCTATTGTTTATAATCGTCAAGATTTTACCTCTCGAGAATTTGAAGATGAAATGGCGCAGGTTGATGAAGATGAGACCGTTGATGTTAATAAGCGCTTAGAAATTGCTTTAGAATTAGACAAAAGCGAACAATGGTTAAGCCAATGGACGCAAAGATTCCAAAAAGAACGTTTTTGGTCTTTATTTGCAAAAAGTTTAATGATGCATATGGCTAGTCGGGACGATAAAAAAGTTAACATCCTCATTAATGTTCTGCTAGCTAATAAAGAAAAAATTAAAAAACATTTAAGGGATTTTTTAAAAGACCAACCAATTTACAGTGTCAAAACACCAACGTATAGAGAATTATTGGAATCTTTCCAAAATTATATTGAGAATACGGGTAATTATGCGCTCTTAGATAAGCTTAAAGAATTTTTAGATTCTGAGAGTGTTGCATTAATTGCTCAAAAGTTGCTTATCGCTTCACTATCAAAGCAAGCCCTTACTTCTGCCCAGCTGAAACAGTTTATTTCACATGGGGCCGATGTTCATAAAGAAATAGTCAAAGAAAAAGCGCAGCAATTTATTACCAATTTAAACAAGGCAACAATTTCCCTTGAAATAATTAATCTGTTAATTTCTTTAGGTGCTGACATTAATAAACCGGATAGTAATAATGAGTATTTATTGATCAAAGCGATAAAGAGCAAGCAACCTGCTTTTGTAAGAATGGTACTCGATCTTCCGGGTATTAAAGTAGATATATGCCAAGATGGCTATAACCCACTCTGGTATGCCCAAAACGTTGATATGGATACGGCCATACGAACAGCGATTATAGATATGCTTCAAGAAAAGGGTGCAAGCGAGGATGGGACATGCATAATTCAATAATTAGTATATAGTTTGTTTAATAGTCTCATCATTTAGCTTTAAAATCGTCTTAATTAGATCTTGTTGCGCTTCTGGGGATAAATTATCAAACCAATTTTCAAGCACTTGCGTTAAAACATCTTCTCTATATCTGGTTGGCATATTTTTGCACATTTGTACCACCATATTGGCAATGCTCATGATAAATGATGCTACCGCATGTCCTGCAACGGCAGGATCGGTAGGATTAAGGCTTAATTGTGCAATTGATTGGGCCATGGTGCCAAAGCTTGCCAATACTACTTTTTCATCTTCATTATCATCGTCTTGGTCACCTTCTTCTACCATGACTGCCGGTTTTGGTTTGGGTTTTTTAACTTGTTTTTTTGCAATAATTTCTGATGAGCCAAATAGGCTGATGATTATTATGAATGATAATAACTGTTTCATTATTTTCCTTTTTATTCATCCAACAGATTCTTGGATTCAGAATTTTGTTTTTCTTCAAACACAAGAACTTGTAATACTCGTTTATTACTCGCTTTTTGTACTTGGAAATAAAATCCCTTATACAATAAACGTTCACCTTTTTTAGGAAGATGTTGCAGTTGTTCGGTAATAAATCCGCCTAATGTGACAGAGCCTTCAGTTTCAAAGGTAATGTGCAATAAATCAGTTACATCTTCAAGGGGTGTACTGGCATCAATAAGCCATCCACCTTGTTTGAGCGGAACTATGCATTCATTTTGTGGCTCTAATTCATCGCGAAGATCGCCGACAATCTGCTCAAGTACGTCTTCTAAGGTGATAAGGCCGGTTATGCTGCCATGCTCGTTAATCACCATGGCAATATGCATATGCTTATTTCTAAATTCGCGCAGCATCTGATTAACTTTAATTGATTCAGGAATAAACAAGATCGGACGAATTAATTGTGTAAGTGGCTTGTCTTCATTTTTAGTTAAACACATGAAAATATCTTTCATATGTACCATGCCGACAATATTATCGCTTTTTTCTTCGTATACCGGTAAACGAGTGAAGGGATTTTCAACAAAAATTGCCAAAGTATCTTTTATAGTTGCGTCTGAGGTGACTAAGACTATATCAGTTGCAGGAACCATAATCTCTTTAACCGGTGTAGTTCCTAATTCGAAAATATTCTGGAGCATCTCATTTTTTTCTTGTTCAATAAGACCTTTACCATAAATATAATCGATTAAGAAACGAATCTCGCGTTCAGAAGATACCCATTCTCCGGCACTTTCAGTTTCTTTTACGCCACCAATTTTATTTACCACAAAGCTGGTAAAACGATTTAAGAAGGTGACTAACGGATAAAAGAGATAGAAAATAACGTTTACTAACCACAAGGTTGATTTAAAGAGTTTTTCACTTCTGCCTTTTGCCAAATTCTTAGGAATGATCTCACCAAAAATGAGTATGGCCGTGGTTGCAAGTGCAATACCCATAGAAAATCCTAAGCCGCCTGACCAATTAAATCGTTTAAAGATCGTTTCCATAATGTTAGTCGCAAGCGCTGCAGTGGTAACATCAGCAAGGCTATTGCAAATTAAGATCGTAATGAGTACGCGATGTGGGTTTGTTTCTAGTGATTCAAACAGTACTTCATAGCGGCCGTAGCTTTTTGCAAGCTCTTTGAGCTTATAGAGCCGCAATGCCGTAATACTGGTTTCAAGAAACGAAAATAGCGCGCGTAAACTTAATGCAATAAAAAAACAGATTATAGGAAGTGTTAAGGAACTACTCAGACTATCCATGAATTTTTATAAACCTTTACAATTTTTGTTCTAAACAAATTCAGTACGATTGAAGTCTCAATCGTACTGAATCTATCTTTAGACTTATTCCATGTCCAATGATGAATCATCATCGCCACCATCATCCGGGGCACTATCATCAAAGAACTCTTGATCAAATTCTTTTTCAAAGAACGTTTTAAGCTTCTTGCTGCGCGATGGATGGCGCAATTTACGTAACGCCTTCACTTCGATCTGACGAATACGCTCACGCGTTACTGAGAAGTCTTTACCAACCTCTTCAAGGGTATGCTCAGAAGCAACATCGATGCCAAAACGCATTTTGAGTACTTTTTCTTCACGGGGAGTGAGCGATTTTAGTACTTCACGAACGCGTTCTTTTAAATCATTGTTAGCAACGGTGTCTGATGGTGAAAAATCAGTATCGCTTTCAATAAAATCCTTAATAGACGCATCTTCAGAATCGCCAACCGGTGTTTCAAGAGAAATCGGCTCTTTAGAGATCTTAATAATATTTTTGATCTTTTTCTCATCAATATTAAGCTCTTTTGCCAATTCAGCGTAGCTTGGCTCTCTGCCATGCTCTTGAATGAAGGTGCGCTTAATTTTGTTAATCTTATTAAGGGTTTCAACCATGTGAACCGGAACACGAATGGTACGTGATTGATCGGCAATTGCACGGGTAATCGCTTGGCGGATCCACCAGGTTGCGTAGGTTGAGAATTTAAATCCACGCTCGAATTCGAACTTTTCAACTGCTTTCATCAAACCGATGTTACCTTCTTGAATCAGATCAAGGAAGTGTAAGCCACGGTTTACATATTTTTTGGCTATGTTTACTACCAGACGTAAGTTTGCTTTTGCAAGATCGTCTTTAGCGCGTTTATCTTTAACCTGAGCAGTCATTAACTGATTGAAGGTCTTAAACATCAGATTTTGTGGCATACCAACTTCTGCTTCGATCTTTTTGATGCTTTTGACTGAACTACGCAGGTTACGTTCAATCTCTTCAATTACAGAGCGATCTTCAGCGGTATGATGGGGTAAGTTTTGATATGCTTTTAACTGATCGCCAGAGAAGCGAATAATATCTTCTTTCTCTTTAATTTTTTTAATGTACTTTTCCATCTTTTTAGCAAGCTTTTTAATAAGCTTGTTAGAAAGCTTGATGGTACGAATTGTTTGACCGATCTGTTCTTTATTTAACTTAACCTTTTTAAGCATCTCGTCTTTTTTAGCTTCAGAATCGAGTTTGCCACGATAGCTTAAATAAATGCGTTCTTCATTAGCGATTAAATCTTTGATGGTGTTAATCGTTTGTAATAACGCTTTCTTTTCTTCTTCGATGTTAGGTGAGTTCTCTTCATCAAAATCAGAGAACTGAATAATATCTTTAAGTGGTAAACTGTTTTGTTGAAGTCTTTCTCCAATAAGAGCAAACTCTTTATGGATTACCGGAAAGCGTGAAAGCGCATCAATAGATTCATTTTTACTCGAAGCGATTTTTTCAGAAATTACTGTTTCAGTCTTTTTATTAAGCAAAGGAATTTTGCCGATGTCCCGTAAGTAGCATTTAACCGGATCAGTAATTTGGGAGCTGCCGATTTCTCGTACTTGCTCTTTTTCTTCTTCATCTTCGTCTTCTTCGCCTTCTTCTTCATCATACTGATCAGCTTGAAGGTCGATTGAACTTTCTAATTTTGTTTTAGTATCAAGACGCGCTCCTTCTGCTTCATCATCCAATCCGGACAATGACGCAGCTTCACTTTCAAGCTCATCTTGCATAATTAAATCGATATGCTCTTTTTCAACCGTACGCAAAATATCATTAATTTCAGCTTCGGTAAGGTGGTTTTTATCACCAAACTCAATAATCTCTTCGTAGGTTAAAAAATTGGCGCGTTTGCCTTTTTCAATTAACTCTTCAGTAAGCTCTTTTTTGAGGTCTACTGAAACTTTAGGCGCAGTTTTTTCAGTGGTTGTTGTGCGTGCCGGAGCGTTGGTTTTTTTCGCTACGGGTTTGGAAATCGGTTTTACTTCAGGTTTTTGTATAACCGGAGCGGCTGGTTTTGCTACCGGTTGTGCAGCCGGTTTAATGACAGGCTTAGCTGTAGGTTTAACGGTCTTTGGTGCCGGAGCTTTGGCAGTTTTAACAGGAGATTTTGCAGATTTTACCGGTTGTTTAACGGGAGCAGCCATCTTTTTAGGTTTTTCGATTTTTTTTGGTTTAGATTTAGATTTCACTTTTTTATCAGCTTTTACTTTCTTACTTTTTTTGCCGGTTACTAATTCAGAGATTTTTTTAAATAATTTTTTCATCGAAATACCCCCTACTTAGGTAATATTATTTCCTATAACTTTCTTTTGCAGATCCATTAAGTTCTGCATAATTACTGCAATCTCGGCTTGATTGCCGGTTCGTTTGGCTGCTTCTAATTTTATTTTTATATTATTTACAATCACTTTCCAATGTTTCTTTTGTAATTGAACAACCAACTGCTCAAAATGACCCGTTTGTATATCTTCTTGGGTTTCTAGTAGTATTTTACTTACGCGTTGTTGATCAATTTCATTA
>CAZPZX010000001.1:0-40199 GCA_964591235.1 uncultured Pseudomonadota bacterium | reverse complement strand
ATCTTCTTGGGTTTCTAGTAGTATTTTACTTACGCGTTGTTGATCAATTTCATTAAGTGATTCAAAAAATTGAATAAAGCCAAGGTTTGGTACCCTTTTTTTCTCTTCCTGCAGTTTTTTTATTATAGCGCAGAATGGTTCTGGAAGATAGGTAACCAGAAATTCTTCATTCTCTTTATTTACCAATTGTATGTTGTTTAGTATAGCAAAAAAAATTTTATTTTCTAGCATAGTGGCCGGCTGGCTGGTCGTCTGTTTAGGCTGCGGCTGAACTTTTATTTGTACCTTTGTAGTTGAGAGGGAGGGGGTTGGTATCGGTGTTGAAAGACGCTTAAGCTCTTTTTTGAGTGATTCAACCGGAATTTTAAGTGAATTGCTTGCGTTTTCTAGCAATATATCCTGTTTGAGCGGGTCATCAAGCTTCTGGATCATCGTGACAATTTTACGTGAAACTTCCAGCTTTTCGCTTAAACTTTTTTGATCAAAGCCGCTTGCCATCGTTTTAATGAAAAATTGAAAAATATCTTGTGCATCTTGAATCAAAGGGTTTAAATCGTGGTTATTCAGCAAAAATGATGCGGGGTCCTGATCTTTGGGTAAGCTGACTACTTTTAAGTCCAGGCTTGCCTGCCAACAAAGTTGACCGATTCGGAGAATTGCTTGTTGCCCAGCATTATCGCCATCATATAAAACATAGAGCTCTTGGGCATAACGACCTAACAGATTCAAATGATCAAGGGTGCATGCGGTTCCCAAGGTTGCTACCGTGTTTACAAACCCGCTTTGAGCCATGGCAATACAATCGGTATACCCTTCCACGAGGAACACTTTTGTAGTTTTTTGAATATCTTTTTTTGCTTTATCAAGACCAAATACTAATTGCCCTTTGGCAAAATGAGCATTTTCATGAGAGTTGTAATATTTAGGGCGTGTATCTTGGGGCTTGAAAATACGGCCACCAAAGCCACAGTATCTTCCTAAGTGGTCACTGATCGGAAATATAATGCGGTCTTCGTAGGGTGAGAACAAGATGTTTTTAGCCCGTGAGAGAATATGCCATTCCAGTAGATCATCAACCAAAATCTGCTCTTTATTAAGATCGGTAATAAATTTTTTTATATTGGCAAGACCACCGGGCATAAACCCGATCTTAAAATCTTGAATACTCTTTTTGGTAATTCCTCGTTTGCTTAAGTAGGAGAATGGTTCAGCCGATTTTAAAAGTTGCTGATGGCACCAATCGGTAACCACTTGGCACACGTGAAAATAATGTTTATCTGTATTGGGTGATAAATTTACTTGTGCTGATAAGGTTGTAGGCAGCTCGATATTATAGCGATCAATTAAATGTTTTGCAGCATCGGTTTGGGAGCACTGTTCAATTTTTGCAATAAACGCGATAACATCACCGCCGACATGGCATCCAAAGCAATAAAAAATCTCTTTATGGGGGCTTACGGTAAATGAAGCAGTTTTTTCTGAGTGAAATGGGCATTGGCCTTTATAGTAAAGACCGGCTTTTTTAAGAGTGGCATATTCGCTGACCACATCCAGAATGGTTACGCGTGTTTTTAAATAACTAAAAAGATTCATGATTTATTCTTTTTATTCGAGTTAAAAACGATATACCAACAAACTGCACCGACAAAAATTGCACAGCAAATCAGCTGGGAAATAGAAAAATCTGCAATAGTGCTCATTTCACGCTCTGCTCTGAAAAAATCATTAGCAAATCGTTCAATACTCATGAGCATTAAATAGATACAAAAGAGTTGACCGGGTTTTAGTTTCCAGTTGCGTGCAAAACAATATTGAAATAAAAAAATACCCAGCAGACTCATTGCGCTATAGATTTGCGTGGGATGATTGCCACTAAAAAACCTGGCAGGGCACCCGTAACAGCATCCGGCCAAATAACAGCCTATGCGCGAAATTGATTGTAATAATGGAGCATAGATACTAATCAAATCTAAAAAAGGCAAAAGAGGGATATTATATTTTTTAAAATAAAAGGGCATTACAAGTATTAGAGAGATAATTCCACCCAATAGTGAGAATCCCCCTTGCCAAATCGCAAACATATCAATCCAGTGCTCAAAAGTTGTCCAATGGGTCAACACAAATAATAATCTTCCACCGATGATCGCGCCAATAATTGCCGGACTTATCAGTCTGAAATAGTGCTCGGTATTTATAATAGAAGGGCGGTTTTTATCTTTTAAAAGCAAGTAAGAAAAGATGCATAAGCCTATAACGATCATAAGACCAAAGCTATTGATTGAAAGGGGGCCATACAAATGAAGCAGTTCGCGATGCATAGTAGTTATTATGTTAAAAAAGGATGAAACTTTTTTAATAACTATAAACTATTTTTAGCAAAAGAGGAGTCTGAAGTTATTTATGCTTTTTTCTTTTCCAAAGGCTTTGCACCCGCAATCATGATACGCCATGGTTCATGTTCTTTTTTCCATGAAAAATTAAGGTCATATTCTTTTTTGACCGGATCAACAAGATTAAAAATAATTTCATTTGCCCCTTTGTAAACACCCTTTAAGAATGAATATTCATAGCGAACCGTAACTTTATTATTTTTGACCGGAACTTGGATAGTCTCACCCGGAGCAAGAACAAGAGAACCGATTTTAATAGAAAATTGCGGCATTTGCCCATATTTCTTTAAATCGGCAATTTTAGTTTTGTTGGTTATTGAGATTGTACGAGATTCAGCTTCTTTTGCATGGTTGCAAAGAGTGATAGAAGCCAAAAGGCTTAATAAAAACAACTGCTTCATAAACTAACATACCCTCCCTAAAGTATGAAATTATGTTGTTTCTTCTAAATAAAATTCTGGTAAGCGAAACTCTAAAGTACGCAATGTAGGCCAGTTAATATATGAAAGCATTGAATAATGCGGATTACCATCAAGAATTGCGGCCATTGGCGGGTGTTTATACATCAAAGTAGCAATTGAGATCGGCTCATTTGAACGCAATTTTTGTTCTTGAATACGGCATGGATACGTAAATTGTAAACTTAACGGGTCAACAACTTTAAGACATAACGCTTTAATTTTGTCAGCTACGGTAGCGACTGCATTGCTAAAGAAAGTTCCCAGCGATAATAATTTATTATTTTTAATTTCTAAGCTAAAGGTAATAGGCGCGTTACCTCTGATTCTAATTTTTTCAACAGCATCATACGGAATCTCTTTTCCATTAATTTTAATGGCAAAATGCTCCATAAAATGTTTAACTTTTTGCTCATATTCATCAAAACCGTACTGATTAAATTCTGGCTTGAGTTCAAATAGCTGGCGTACGTCGTTGGCAAGTGTTATCTCCACTTCACGATCATGTTCGGCTTTTAACTCAGCTAAAAATGTTTTTAATTCTGGTTCTAACCTATCTGAAAGGTGAGGGCGATCATCAACTGATACTTCGTATTCTTCAGTTTCAGTCTTTGTTGTGGTTGTTGTAATCTTTCTTCTTACGGTAAGAAGTTGTTTTGCAGCAAGCAAGGAATGTAACTGCTGGCTAGTCATGGTCGAGCCCGGGAAGTGAACCGCTTCAGCTACGCCGGTAGTTGCTACTAATAATGAACATATGAGAGCGTTTATAACGCTTATTAATTTTCTTTTCATAAAAGTCTCCAGTATCTATATGATTATGCATCTTTGGTACTGTTTACTTTCTATAGTATACCACAACCCCCCTAAAATAACCAAAAATAGGACCCAAGAAGGAAAAATAGCCCGCTAAAGTTTTCTATTTGTAAATTTTAAATTTAAAAATAAGCTCTGGAACCTGCTTTTGGGTAATTTGTGAGGTTCAGCTAGAAATGCTAAACGTTTCCTATAGAATTGAAGATTTTGGGGTATTTTTATGGGGGAATTCTCTTACTTTAAAGATAAGTAAGGAGAGTGCCGCCGGAGTCATACCTGGAATTAAGGAGGCTTGTGCGATGGTAGCAGGTTGGTGTTTTTTGAGCTTTTCTTGCAGCTCTTTTGAGAGCCCCGGTAGGTGCGCATAATCAAAAGTAGCAGGAATTTCCAGTGCCTTATAGGCATCGAGTTTTATAGCTTCTTTTGCCTCACGAGCCAGATACGGTTCATATCTTATTTCTGCATGGAGATTGATAGCCGCTCTATCTGAGAGGGGTTTTTGAGTGATTTCTTTTACTTTGTCGACATTGCATTCTAAATCACCAAATAGCTTCATTAGATTGCTGCTATTATGGCCTGCTCTCAGCTCTGCTAAAGTAGAATCAATAAGCTCTTTTTCTTGTTGAAAATCGTTATACAGCTCTTGTTCTATTAAACCGAGATTGTATGCACGATCGGTCAGACGCAAGAATGCATTATCTTGGCGCAAGGTTAAACGGCGTTCAGCACGAGAAGTAAACATGCGGTATGGTTCATCAACGCTTAAAGTAACCAGATCATCTATCATAACTCCTATGTATCCTTGGGTGCGAGAGATAATAAATGGATCTTTGCCTGACTGTTTTAAATGCGCATTGATTCCGGCAATAATCCCTTGGCCGGCAGCTTCTTCATAACCGGTAGTTCCATTAATTTGTCCTGCCAAAAACAGGCCCGGGACCGCTTTAACTTCAAGGCTATGATGCATTTGATCGGGCATTGCAAAGTCATATTCTATCGCATAGCCGGGACGGGTAATTACCGCTTGCTCAAATCCTTTAATGGTGCGCACATATTGTAATTGCACGTCATAGGGCAATGAAGTTGAGATTCCGTTTGGATATAATTCTTCAGTGGAAGCGCCTTCCGGTTCGACAAAGACATGATGCGACGTTTTATCGGCAAAGCGGCCGATTTTATCTTCTATAGAAGGGCAATAACGGGGACCGACACCGGTGATATTACCACTATACATAGCAGATAAATGTAAATTTTTTCTAATAATTTCGTGGGTTTTTTCGTTGGTATGCGTGATGTAACAGGGGTGCGTTCCGGTAACTTTATGAGGATGGAACTCAAACAAATAGTTTAAGTTATCTGACTCTTGCCGTTCCATGCGGGAAAAATCAACCGATGATTTTAGTAGACGGGGAGGGGTTCCTGTTTTCAGGCGACCCATTCGAATACCTAAATTTTTTAGTACCTCAGAAAGATTGGTTACTGCCTCTTCACCTTGACGGCCGGCAGAATAATTAA
The DNA here is from genome assembly GCA_964591235.1 of uncultured Pseudomonadota bacterium. Lineage (GTDB taxonomy): Bacteria > Babelota > Babeliae > Babelales > Vermiphilaceae > BTUB01. The sequence continues at coordinate 35,023 of CAZPZX010000001.1, read as the reverse complement.
CCGTGCTGCCAATGTGTACTTTCCCGTTTAAGAAGGTGCCGGTCGTTAGAATAACGCAGGGCGCTAAAAATTGGGCTCCATCGCGCGTAGTAACCCCTTTAATTTGCTTGGTTTTAGGCTCAGTGATGATGCTTTGCACCATTCCCATACGTAGGGTCAGGTTAGGGGTATGTTCCAGGATCTGTTTGCTGAGCTTATTGTAGGCATATTTATCGATTTGAAGGCGCAGTCCATGCACCGCTGAGCCTTTGCTGGTATTAAGCATTCTGGCTTGCAAATAGGTTTTGGTGCATAGTTTTGGCATTAATCCACCCAGGGCACTAATTTCGTAAACAATATGGCCCTTGCCTACGCCCCCAATAGCGGGGTTGCAGGGCATTAACCCTATGGTATCTAAATTAAGCGAAATGAGGAGGGTTTTTGAGCCCATTTTGGCAGCTGAATAGGCGGCTTCAATACCCGCATGCCCACCGCCAACGACGATGACATCAAAGTCACGTGAAAAACTATGTTCCATTTGTCCCTAAAAAAAATTACCAGATACTGCTTTGTACCTGGTAATTTAGTTTAAGTAAGTTTATCGTATTGCGCAAGCCTTGTATTACGCGTTTATGCTTGCTCCGGTGCCTACAACATTTACTGAAACAACAAATGATTCATTGCAAATTGGGTCTAATTGAAGATATTCACAGCGGCCTGATACCCACCACTGTCCATTTCCAAGAGCGACAGATGAACCATGGTCTATATCAATTGCATTCCAGGCAGCTAAATCAGTAACAATTGCATTGATATCTACTTCTGCATTTTCGGTTAATCGAGGAAGAATTGATGCAGGTATTGTTAATTTTGGATTAAAGCGAGGTTTCGATTCTGTGCCAGAATAAGCGCTTGAAATGAAAGGTAATGCTAGTGCCAGAGCAAATATTACTTTTTTCATAGGACCTCACCAAAATTTTAGGTTTTAGAATAATAGTTGGGCTTAGTATATATACGGTTTTTTGAATTATACAACAGAAAATGAGAAAGGGTGGAGACGTTAATCTCCACCCCTAGATTTGCCATATTATTTTAGTGCTTCAAAAAAAGCTCCTTGTTTACCTCTATTTCCCCTGAGTGACTACTGATGAATTCATAAGTAATCCTTGGTTTGATTGATGGTTTACAATTGTCTTTCTTTTTGACCAATAATAGTTAATAATTCGATTCCGTTTATCTTAGATTGGGTTGCTGCAGCTTTTCCTTTAATTTCTGCAATCAACTTTTGTAGCTCTACTAGCTCTTTAACGACTAAATCGCTATTGCCTGAGCGTTTTACTAATACTAAGATTTCGCCAAGCTCTTTTTCAAGGTTAGTAAGCGTATCTGGCGAGATAATTTTCTTTAAAAGGGTTCTTAATTTACCTGCTAAAATGTGTGGCTTACCTTTATTCCAATCTGGACAACCTTTGTGAGCTTCAAGCATTTTGGTAAGCTCTTCAAGTTTGGTATATGCCATGGTTTTAGCTACTTTGATCGCGTTTTGGATAATTTTAGCAAAATCACTATTTTGGTTAGCATTTGCTAAGCGCTTTTCCATTGGATCAAGCATTAAGTTTTTGATAATTAGACCCTGACGTTTATAAAGTCTAATTAATTGTGACTCTGGTGAAGTTTTAGTCCAACCTTCAACGTCATCAATAATTTGCTCAACCGCGTCATGTTTAATACGGTTTACCATAAGCTCTAAAAATTGAGCTTCTGATATAGTTAAAATATTATTAGCGTCTTCAGAAATCTGTTTTGCAAGCCAGGTATTAAATTCTGCATCTTGCATTACCGCTACAACCGCTCTTTTAGGAATATCAGCGTACACAGCTGATTGGGTTGCTAAAGCTAAAAAGGCAGCTATCAATGCTGCTTTGAATTTCAATGTATGAGTTTTCATGTCAAAACCTCTTTGTCTACAGGTTAAAATTGTTTTGAGACATATTTCATCTTGACAATATTAAGCCTACCAGAGCTATTTTTTTAGTCAAATTAGGGGCTATTCTATTGATTTAAACGAGCGATCGGATATGCTTTTAAAAATGGTCCCTTTTTACCCCTTAAAAACCCTCGTTTAAACCTGGAAAATGAATGTTTTATCTCCTTGCCGATTATTTTAAAGATAGTTTCATTTTTGCCAACCTTTTTCACTATATCAGTTTTCGGGCGATGGCATCCCTTTTGACCTCGCTTTTACTCTCAATTGTCTTTGGGGGCTGGTTTATAGGTACCTGGGCCAATTATGTGCGCTCTAAGGCTCGTGAATTTACTCCGGATACCCATAAAGCCAAGGATAATATGCCTACGATGGGAGGGATATTCATTCTGATGACCGTATTGGTCACCAGCCTTTTTTGGGCAGATCTAACAAATCCTGTGATTTGGATCTTTTTACTCTGTTTGTTCGGGTTTGGCGCGATCGGTTTTTGGGATGATTGGGGTAAGATTAAGTATAACAAAGGTATCTCCGCGCGCGGCAAGTTTATTGCTCAATGGAGCGTGGCAGCGCTGGTCAGCTTATTGTGGGTGTATGTTGGCCATGCTTCAACGACGGTATCTTTTCCATTTTTTAAGAATATTAACCCGAACCTGGGGATATTATTTATTCCCTGGGCTATGTTTATCATCGTGAGCTGCTCAAATGCCGTGAACCTGACCGATGGCCTTGATGGCCTTGCGATCGGCTCATTATTGCCCAATTTTGTCGTTTTTTCGATAGTCGCCTACTTGGCAGGCCATATGCTTTTTGCGGTATACCTGAATATTCCCTATGCAGGCTCAGCTGAATTAGCGGTTATGGGTGCTACGTTGATCGGAGCATCTTTAGGCTTTTTATGGTTTAATGCGTACCCTGCTCAAGTATTTATGGGAGATGTGGGTTCTTTGGCATTAGGAGCAGGATTAGGTATGATGGCTTTGATGACTAAACAAGAACTGCTTTTAATCATTTCAGGCGGATTATTTGTTATTGAAACACTCTCGGTAGTGCTGCAGGTGTTTGTCTATAAACGTTGGAAAAAACGCATCTTTAAGATGGCGCCAATTCATCATCACTTTGAGTTATTAGGTTGGCCGGAAGCGAAAATTACTACACGATTTGGGATTATATCATTAATGCTTTGCTTGATTGCATTAATGACGCTTAAGTTAAGATAGATATTTTCTATCTGAATTATATGGTTGCCATTTGCTATAGATGTGTTAATATAATACTAAATTGGAGGAATAAAATGAAATTAACATATTTTTTAACATTATTAATGACATTTGGCGTTGCATCAAATGCATTTTCGTATCCAAAAATACTTTCTCAAGAAAATATTGATAGTGCTTCAAGCTTAGCTGCTGTATCATTGATTTTAGCTGGAGTGGGTGCTGGAATCTACAAAAGTTATTCTAGCGCATTATCATCCCCTTATGGGCGTCCTGTATTTGAAATCGCAGGCGGGCTAGGATGTATAACTGCAGCACTCTATAATGCTCACAAGTGTAATTATGAACGTCAGCTTTATAAAGCAGGAAAACTTGACTGGGCAAAAGGCCACACCGGCATCGAAGAAAAGGGCTTTATAATTAGTCGTGGTCTAAAAGCGTTATCCGGATTTATACCCGCATTAGCAATCGGATTACCTTTAATTGGACTTGGTATCAAAGATCTTATCCAACAATCATAAAAAATAAATAACCAATTCTTAGCAGCTAACGCATTCTCCATGTTTAAATAATTAATTACTTATTTTTGTTATTTCTTTTGGCAACTTCTTTGAGCCATTGTTGGTATTCGAAATCAGCAAGTGTTTCTGTAAAATCTCTAAACACTTCAGATTGATATGCAAAATTTCGAGCAGTCATGCCATTCATTTCTGGATCACTGCTGTGATAACCCGCATCAGCGCGAGCACCTTTGTGCAAGAGCGAATTCGTTATTAATCGTTGTTCAGGGCCGCTTATGGGCTTATAGTTTCGCTGAGCAATAGAAATGAGTGGTGTCCATGATTCACGACGATACTCGCTAACTGCATCTGCAATTGCTTGCGCCGTATACCCTTGTTCTTTTAAAACGATTTTTATTGCTTCATCTTCGCAACTGATGCGGCGGTTAACATCGACCCCTTCTTCTAACAGTTGTAGAACTTTGTCTGTTAAATCGGGAATTTTTTTGTACGTATTAAGATAATATGCCAGCTTTTGGTCATTGTCTAAGTGGTAAATCTCATCTTTTTTATCCATGCTAAATAAAACGACATGAATAAGCGCGAGCAAAGATAGTGGTATCTTGTGCATAAATTCCTTCAATGACAAAAAAATGAAAAGTCTTTTTTTAGAAATTGTATTTTAATTGGCAAATGCAATATGTTCTAATTATTTTTTTTATAAAAAGTTAAACCAAAAAGTAACAGTAAAAAGAATGCTATGAGCGGAACAATTCCTGCAAGAATAAAATTGCGAATACATGCGCCGATTAAAACTAGACAGCTTGCAAGGGCAGTAATAGCTACCAGTTTCCATCCTGTAAAGAAGTTAGTTCTTCTTCCTGCATAATAAAGGGCTATAACGCTGATAGTATATGTTAACGTTGTTCCTAAAGCTGCTAATGGTTGCAGTATTAATTGATTGCCGCCGCTATAGGTTAAATAGCCAACACATAATATCCATTCTGCTGCTAAACACAAATAGGGAATAGCATGCTTATTTAAACGGGTTAAGTACTGCCAACCGGCAACTTTTTGGTGCTGTGCAAGGGTGTATAAGTTCCAATTATTACTGTATAGAATTCCATAGCAGCCGCCCAATGCAGATGATGCGATTGCAAGATTAAAGAATGCTTGTAGTTTATAGGCAAGTGTTGGGTTATTCGGAATTAAATATTCTAAAAGTGCCGGAAATGCGCCTAAATAATTTGATTGTGATGCGAGTGTGTTACCTAATAATAGGTAAAATAGAAATTGAAATAAAAAGACTAAAACCATCATTGTTGAAAATGAGATTAAAATGGCGCGAGGGCCATTGCGTTCCGCATCTTCAATTTGACTACTAAGTGCGCATGTTGCCTCAAATCCGGTTGCCGCATAGAGTACAAATGGTAAACTGCCGGTGATGCCTGTCCAAATAATCGGAAGAGTGCTAATCGCTGCAAGATTGAAGAAAATTAATCCTGAAGCAATTACAAATAAAATGGGTATTAATTTAAACCCCAAAAAGCCAAACTGAATGCGGCTTCCGGTTTTCATGTGCAATAAGTTTAATCCAATAAAGAGTGTAACAATAGCAAGGTCATACCAAAGTATAGAAGCATGGCTTAACAATCCGGGAAAAATTTGAGTAATTAGTGAAACTGAAACATGAATCATTAAGCTTGCAGAAGCAAGTTTAGCGATAAAGTAACTCCAGGTACTCAAATACCCTACAAATGGATTAATCTCTTTTTGTGCAAAAATATAAAATCCACCGGCCGGATGTAATTTAATCAATTTTGCGATTGCAACGATCAGAGGCAAAATCAAAATACCAATAAGTGGATACATAAATGCACCCAATAAACCGGCACGCTTTGCAAGTTCAACCGTATTAATAAAAATACCGGCTCCCATCATAATATTCAGGTTTATGAGTATTGCCGTTGCCAGGGATAATTTATGCGCGGTGGCCATCGATTACAATCTTTCTATTGTTATGTTATTAAAAGCACAAAATGCCTTATCACGTTCAGTATAGTTAATTTATTGAATTAGGAAACTGCTCTATTTTTTTGTTGCTGATTGTTGTTAAAAACTATTATAACAAGAAAGTATTACTTAATTATCCGGAGAATTATTATGAAAAAAAGCTTTATTTTCCTCTGTCTAATTATTATCACTTCACCTGTAATAAGCTTTCAAGTGCCCAATGAGCCGCGCGACGTAGTCCAAGAACTGGTTGATTTAGCGTATACTCTTAGACCAGATCAGTTATCAAATCTGCCGGTAGGTAAAAGGCATAATGTCAGACTCTTGCAACAAGAGATTCGGAATATACGGCAAAATCCCAGAAATCCCAGCAATCCCCGATCAATTAATGATTTTAATACACGGCAAGCAATAATGATAATACACCGACGCGAAATGCCACTGCTCCGAAATCCAACGGCAGTGCCAGCTCAATCAGTTACGCAACAAGCTAATCCACTTAAAAAAGAAAAATTGCCGTAAACAGTAATTATTTATTAAACGCTAAGTACATGCCCAGTGATCCGGCAACGGCAGCATTTAAACTTTCAGTGCTACCCGGCATTGGAATAGTTACATAGCCATCAACTTCACGCAACCATTCTTTAGGAATGCCGTGCGCTTCATTACCCACGATCAATAATGAATTTTCAAAGTTCATTTCTGATGGAGCTTTGCCGCCTTTGACTACCAACGCATACAATTTAAGTTCCTTTTTCCATTTCTGGAGTGTTTGCCAGTTGGTGTCCATAATTTTGATTTGATTTAAGCAGCCTGCAGATGCTTGGACCACTTTTGGACTCCAGATATCAACGCCATCGATGATCACGACATTTTTAATATTGAGTGCCGCTGCAGTGCGCAATAAACTTCCTGCGTTTCCAGGATCAGTAATGTTTGCCATCACTAATCCGGAAGTTAATTCTGAGAAGGTGGTTTGTTTTGGAATTTCAAAAACTGCTAAAATACCACTGGGTGTGCTTGCGGTACTCATTTTTTGCATTACATGATCTTCAACAATAGTGATAAAGAAATTCTTTACGAATTCTTTTACTGCAGGAAGATTCTCTTCAGTTGTATACATCTGAACAAGTTTAGTGCCAGTCTTTGCAAGCGTTGAGCAGGTGCGCAAGCCTTCAGCGATAAATTTGTGGTGCTCGGTGCGGCCTTTTTTATCATGAAGTTCAATAACTTTTTTAACGTCTTCGTGGGTTCTTGAAGTAATTTTTTTAATTTCTGTCATTGTTTAAATCTCATCATTTAAAATTTGTTTTCGGTAGTTGGCCATTAGCTGGACCATGAAATGTAAATTATGGATACTTGCTAGCGTGTATCCAGAAAGTTCATTTGCTTTAAATAAGTGATGCAAATAGGCACGGGTAAATTTCTTGCATACGATGCAACAACAGTTTTTATCAATCGGCTCAAAAGCCATTTTATTGGCGGTGTTACCAATCTTAAGGTTGCCTTCACTGGTAAATAATAAACCGTGGCGCGCGCAGCGGGTTGGATGCGAACTATCAAACGTATCGATACCTAAAGTAACGCATGTTTGTATCGATTCTAAATCGCCAATTCCCAGAAGATGATTTGGTTTATCAGATGGCAATTGCGGCATCACGTACGTGAGCATATCAAACATCTGTTGTTTGGTTTTGCCCAGTGATCCGCCGATTGCAAATCCATCAAAAGGGAGGCCGGTTAAATACTGGCAGCTTTTAGTGCGTAGATCTTGATCGATTCCGCCATGGATCACCGCATACATTGCCTGATTTGCCGGATTTTGTAAGTGTGTATCAAGAGAACGCTTCTCCCAGCGATGGGTGCGCTCAAGAGATCGTTTAAGAACTTGTGGATCGATGTGATAGGGCGGTAATTCATCAAATGGGATGATAATATCTGCCCCCAAGTCTTTTTGCGCTTGAACTGAGCTTTCAGGAGTGAGCAATATCTTTTGACCATCGCGATACGAACGAAATAAAACCCCTTCTTCAGTTGTTTTGACTACGCCATTATCAGATTTTTTTTGCCCCTTACTTTTAAGCTCATCTTTAACCGTGCCATAGGCAAGGCTAAAGACCTGAAACCCACCTGAATCAGTGATGATAGGGGCATTTCGATTGATAAAGCGATGCAATCCACCTGCTTTTTTAACAATCTCAGTGCCTGGCTGGAGCATAAGATGATACGTGTTGCAGAACATAAGCTGTAACCCAATTTCATTGACCATTTCACTGTCTACCCCTTTGAGGGTGCCATTGGTGCCCACGGCGACGAAATTTGGCGTGTCTATAACTCCATGGGGAGTATGGATACGGCCAACGCGTGCGCGGGACTTGCGAGATTGATGGATTAGTTCAAAACGAAATGGATTCATGGTTATAGCTTAAAAAAAGGGTAATAATAAGCTATAATAGCACCTTTTTGGCAAAAGGAATATGAGAAATTATGGTAATTTTTCTATACCATACCCACTGAGTAATTTTCTTATTTCAGGATTTTGCGATTGAAGTCCAAGGTCGCGATCAGATAATCCCTGTTGGTCAGTGTTAAAGGGGTTGGCTCCATAATCGAGCAATAACTTTACTAATTCGGGTTTATCTAAAAACCAGATGGCCGCAGATAAAGGGCTCACGCCATTATTTCGTATATTTGGATCTGCTTGTTTTTCAAGTAGCAGGTGAACAATCTGTTTTTTTCGTTCATAATCGCCAGCATTCTCGATAGTGTGCTGTAGCGCGGCTAATAGAGCAGTGCTTCCATTACTATTTTGCACATTGGGATCAACATTTTTTTCTAAAAGAAGGCTAAGAAGTTCAGGCCAGTGCTCGCCAGCTACAAGGATGAGTGGATAATCCCCATCTGCATTAGGTATATTTGGATTAGCGCCATCTTGAATTAACTGTTTTATTTTAGGAATTTTCCAAGATTCCCCTATGGATGATGGCCTATAAGTGGACAGTTTTTGCAACGCTAGAGTAGCTTCTTGGGCTCTTTGTTCGGGTGTTTGGTTCGAACCCCACCAACTTTTTAAATATGCCATGCTGTGAATTGGTTGGATGCTCATCACAAGAAGTGACGCAATCAATAATTTTACTAATTTCATGTCCGTTTTCTGTCTTTATAGTCATAAACACTTTTATTTTAGTCTAATGAAAATATATATCAATTTTCAATAGTATTTCATATAGGCAATATATATTGGCAAAACCATTGATAATTAGCCATTTCTTACATTAAACTTAAAGTGAAAAGGAGATATTTATGAAGAAATTGCAATTATCAGTTATTTTAGGCCTTGTATTAGGGGCTCAAGCATGTGCTATGGATGATGCTGGTTTAAAGCGCGGAAAAGACACTGGAACAATGAACATTAATTGGGATGATAGTGGAGTACCTGACTGGAGTCAACAACGTGCAGCATTATCTGCAAAACCAGCAGCTGCTCAGCCAGTACCAGCTCAGGCAGTACAGTATACCAATATTGATCCAAAACGAGCAAAAGACATGGGTGGTATGCATATTGATTGGAATGACAGCGGAGTTCCCGATTGGAGTCAGGTGCGAGCAGCACTTTCAGCAGCTCCTGCAGCGACACCTGCGCCAACCTACCCTAATCTAGATGCCAAACGAACCAAAGATTATGGTGTAATTCAAGTTGATCAAGCTACGGTAGCGCCTGCCGCAGCTCAACCAGTTATCCGATATAACAAGCCATTACCAACACCTCCCGCTAAAAAAGCAGCTGCAGCAGCAGTTGTTTTATCAACAGCTAATCAACAGTTGGTTGATCATTTAGTCGCTAAATTGACTGAATTGGGAGTTAAAATCAACTCATTGAATGACAAAATTCCGGCTGTAGCAGGCACGGTTAGAAGTGGTGATGTCAGTCAATATTTAGATCCAAAATTCATTAAAACAGGATTCTGGACTGCTGTCAGAGGGGGAGAAGCATTACTTCTAACAAATAAGATTAGAAAGGATGTTGAGAAATTAAATCAAACTGATGCAGCAACAAAACAGGTAGCTAAAGAAAAAGTAACACCTGTATTAACATCAGCAGCGTTTACTACTGCCATTAATAACCTCCAGGCTCAATTAGATAAGCTCCCCGAGCCACTATCGTCAGAAGCTAAAAGCTTGATTGATGTGACTCGCTTCTTAAAAGCACAGTTTAATATCAAGTAAAATCGAAATATCAAAAAGGGGGTTAAAGCCCCCTTTAGGTTTTTTGCAATTCGTAGCTGGTATTTAACCATGACAATACAAATAGTCAATAACTATTGAAAGTAGAGCATTTTATATTATATAATAAAATTGCAGATAGAAAAGTTTATAGAGAAAAAGGAGAAAAAAATGAAGTTAAAATTAGGTTTATTATTGGCGGGACTGATGGCGGCCCAACTCTCAACACCTGTCGTAGCTATGACTGAAGTAGCACCTGGCATAGCTGAACGTGATGCGCTATCAAAAGCTGCTCAAGATTACCTAGCAGCGCAAAAAATTAAGGCTGGCGGACAAACTGTTGCTAAACCAACTGGTCTTACTGCAGATCAACAAGCAGCTTATGACAAATTAGTTGGTAATATTACTACGATTTCTAATACTATCAGATCCAACCTGATTCCTGCTGTTTCTACAGCGATAGCTAATCGTGGTTTTGGATTTATGGATGGTATTACCTTAGCGACTTCAACCGGTCCTACGCTGTTTGGTGCCGTTACTGATGCGATAAGTAATATTAAGACATTACATAATACTAAAACGAGTGCGCGTGCAGTTATCAAAAATAACTTAGTAGCCTCATTAAACCAAGTTGGATTTACTGATATCGTGAACCAGTTAGTAAATTTAGTTAACAAATTGCCCGATGGTGCGGCTAAAGCATTGTTAGGTCAAATCGTACCGCAACTTAAAGAAGTACCAGGTTTAATTACCTCGTTACTGTAATTAATTAAGTAAAATAATAAAGGCGATAGATGATTCTATCGCCTTTTCAAATCAATTTAGTTATGTATGTAAAAGATGCGGATCTTAAATATTTATTCTTCATAAATGCATCTTGAAGGATTTAGTTGAGAATTAACTCAGTAATTCGTTGATCTATCCGAGTAAAGAGATATTAAGGCCTTTAGAATGTAGATTCTAGAGGCCTTACTTGTTATCATTAATACAAAAAGATATAAAAACTATATGGAGATTCTCATGTTTAAAAGAATTTTGCTGGTGATATTATTACCAATTTCTTTGTCTGCTGCGCATAAATATGAGTACGTTGATGCCTCTGAGCCAGAGGAGAAGCCTGAACATCGTCCGTGCGTTGTTTTAAACACGGTATACAATAAAAGAAATGAAACGTCTCCTGAAATGTATAAACCACAAATAGAAGTTAGTTCGGGAAAAATCAGAACTGGCGAAAAATATTTTCAATATATTCCTGAAGAACGTTTAAAAGAAGTAAAGAATAAAGAACAAGTTAATATTGTATTAAATGAGCTTAAAGATTATTTCTTAAAAGCTTCAGCAGACAACACTAAAATTTTAAAATTAAATTATAGCTTAGTTGGCGGTAAACATTTGTATATTCATTTTATGCGTTATATTGCTGGTGCCAATGTTGCTCGCCCTGAAATAAAAGAGATTTTTATCAATTTAAGTCAGTTAGCAGCAAGCAAGAAAAAAGAAATTGAATCTATTCAATTGACCGTTATTGTTGATGGAGAAAAAATGGAGCGATCATCAGTGGAGGCGGTTCCTGTTTTTAAGGATAACAGCGCATCAAAAGCTACCCCTGTGTGTCCTTCTGGATATACGAGAGTACCGGCAACAGCAAGATCATAGTAGCCATCTTAATCGTAAAGCTTACGATCATAATTTGAGCGAGATTATGGATAATCCCATAAAGCCCTAAAATGCTAAATAAGACGGTATCTAGGGCTTGAGAAACGGTAATACTAATCATGTTGCGTATAACAAGATGTTCTTTTGGCCATATCTTTTTAAGTAAGCCATAAAAAAATGTGTCAAAGTATTGAACTGCCAAGTAGACTAGAATCGAAGCAGAAGTGATACGTGGCATAAAAGATAGTAATGATTGATACCAATCGTTTGAAAAATCGAATTGGCTAGGAATATAAGCGATATGAATTTGCGAAACGATGGTATAAAATACCAGCAACGCAAAGCTAATCCATATTGCTTTGCGTGCCAAATCTTTGCCATGAAATTCTTGAATCATATTCAAACACAAAACTGAACCAACGATATACACATCTGATGCAGTAGCATTTAATCCCAATAGACTGATTTGTTTTATGACAAATAAATTTGCAATAATTGCTTGAACGCATAAAAAAGATACCAAGGCTTGGCTGCCAAATTTTACCATCGCGTAAGTGGTAAAGCTAATGCAGATCAAGTGAAATAGAAATAATAACTCATTCATGAAAAACTCTTGTATATTCTGATTATCGATTATCATACTACTAATGCTTATTTTATCGAATATTTTTTTAAAGGGGAGATGTCAGATGATTACGCGCCTAATCTTAGTTTGTTTAGTTGCCAGTTCATCGATTGTTACCATGGATAAACCAGGGCAGAAATTGACTGTCGAAGAGGCAAAAGAGGTTGTCAAAGAATATGTCACCAAAAAGGAAGGCTCATATATTAAACAACAGCAAGAGTCTCTTAAAGAAGTCATTAAAAGCAGCAATTACTTTAAGTCATCTACCCCGGGCGTTGTTGCATTACCGCCGGTAGCGATCGAACAAGAAATAAATGCAGCCTTGGTAGATATATTTGAGGATAATGGTTATGTATGTGCAGATAATAAAGTATTTGTTGTCGCGTTTGATAAGGATGCCGGACGTTATAAAGTAATAAACTTCCTAAATTTAACCGGCAAAGTTGAACAAACTGATCATTCACAGCCGGCAATTGCCAGTATGAAGGTAACACGTCTTAAAGGAGCTGAAGGTCCACGCATTTTATTGGGTGAACTCAAGGGCCGATTATTAATTGCTGATGCTTCTAGTCATGTTATAAATAGTTTTGGCGAAATGAAAGGTAAAATTACCGAGATAATTCCTCATCCTGCAGGGACTCATTTGGCAGTAAAATATTTACAGGATTCTTTCGATGACATTCGCAAAAAGAATCCATGCATTGCTGCTTGTCGAGCTTACTTGGCATTGCAATCATCTCAAAAAAGAACAGGATCATATTTGCAAGCACAAAATGTCCCCGGCAATAGACGCTCATGGTTGCCGCAAGGATATGTATGGTCGCAATTAGTAACTAAAGAGTGTGTTAATGGAATTGATGCTATCCGTTGGGAAAACGAAAATATTCAGGTACAATGTTCGCTAAGTAAAAAGTGGGAAGTCTATAAAGTAGAGAATGATGCATTAGTTGAAATTGAAACCTATGTTCCGTAACTATTGTGAAAGTAATCATATCTATGAAAAAATACTTATTTTTATTAGTGCTCAGTCCTCATTTATTATCGTCAATGGATTTTACCCAAAAACTAGAGAAAGAGTGTGAAAGAGCGCGAGAAATAAATGCTCAAAAAAGAAAAATTGCTCTTCAATCTGTAACTCAAGCATGGCTGCAAGAAAGCGAAATTCCAGAACCTGATAAAGATGTAATACAAGCAAGATATGGGCAGAATGTTTCAGTCAAAAAAGTATCTACATCGGGAAATTGTCGATTTAACGCATATTTTGTAAACTTTATTGATGAATTAAACAGACAGAGACAAGATTTTATTAATTGCATAGACGGAGCAAATAAATCAAGAGAGCTTGCGGTGATTTCTATCAACTATGTCAAGTAAAAATGTGTATCTTAATAAAGCCGAATTACAAACGTTTATTTTTTTTTATTGTGATGCAGTCTTCATTAATGAGTGGAATGCACAATGAAGCTGAAATAGCGGCCACCATTCGGAGCGCAATTGCAAAGAAGGTTACTGCTGGTCTTGGCTGTGATGATAATTATGCAGTAATTTTAGATGATCATTTAAAAAATTTAAATCAATGCCCGCTCTATAAGCGGGCTCATTTTTATATGATTACCTATATGGGCAAAGAATGGTCAATCTATGTTCCGCCTAAAAGCTATAATAATGGATAATCTTTAAATCCTACTAAGCGGCATTCTGGCTGAGGTGTAATACCAAATTCTTTTTGTACCATCTCTTGCATCGTGCGCACTAAATTAATAATATCGCTGCTGGTTGCTTTTCCTGAATGCACGATCATATTTGCATGTTGATGAGAAACAACGGCATCTCCTACGCGCAATGCTCCTTTTACTCCTAATTTATCAAGATAGTAGGCAACAAAAATCATTTTTTTACCATTACTGATTAAAGTAACTTCATGATCATGAAAATTTCTAAAAAAACTTCCACAGGTGTTTTTAGTCGGGTATCTTTTTTCGCGATGGCGTATGATTTCAATGCGGCGGCCGCGCGCATAGGCAATTTCTAATTCAGTTGCCGGTTTTATTGCAAATGTTGCATCAATTAAATAATATTTTTCATCTTGTAGGTTTGATTCATCATATCCAAAATTAAACCAACTGGGTGAAACTATTTCAATTGTCCCGCTAGAGCGATTAATTACCGTTGCTGAAATTAGAAATTGTGCCAGTAAAAATTCATAATAATGCAAATTAATATAAATCGATCCACCGACACTACCCGGTATTCCACTAAATTCTTCAAGATTGGTGTAATGATTATTAAGGCAAAAGAGAATCAAATCATGCATTGATACGCCCGCGCCAGCAGTTACCGTTTTTTTATCATGATCGATGATTAAATGATTGATCATAGGCCGAATTACCAATCCATCAAAACCCTCATCACTAATTAAAATATTAGCGCCCTGGCCTAATATAAACACCGGAAGATTATTTTCTTGTGCAAAGTGCAAAGCAGATTGAAATTCTTGCGCAGTAGTTGGTTCTGCAAAATAACGCGCTAGCCCACCCGTTGCAAACCAATTCTTATCATGAAGAGGAATATTAGTTTGTATTAATGATTGATGATCAATCGAAATTCCCGTGCGCATAGAGTCCTTTGTGTAAGTTGCGTATTTTATAAGCGATACAAAGTATAACAGAATGCGTTTTATTGAATAAGAAAAAATCCCAGCCATTTTTTTGTATGAGTTTTTTACTCATAAAGGAATATGTATAAGATTTAAAGCTTATTGCTGTTACTCAGGAATGAATGCGGTCGTTTAGTTGCATTGTGATTAATAATCAGGTCGGCACAGAGAGCGCTACAGGTATAACTGTATTTTTGCAAACATTCAGGGCAGCAAATAAAATGACGATTACATGCGGCGCGCAAACAATTGTTATAATCATCGCATGCTACGTTGCAAATATAACATGATCCTAAAATATCATCATTTACTTTAGTTGCAGTGCGTCCATCAAAAACATAGTTTTTCCCTCTAAAAAAACCATCAGGAAACTGCTCGACATAACGATGAATGCCGCCTTCAATGTGGTACACGTTTCGCGCAACATTTTTAGATTTAACATATGCTGATGCACGCTCGCACCGTACACCGCCGGTGCAATACATTAATACTTGTTTATCTTTTAATTCTTCTAAATGTTTATCGATATATGAAGGAAAATCTCTAAAATAGGGTACATCAGGGCGCCATGCGCCAGGAACGGTGCCAATTGCAGATTCATAAGGATTTCTACAATCAATAATTACTAAATTGTCAGGCTTTGCTTGCATCAAGGCATGTGCTTGTGATGGTGCTAAACGAGTGCCTGCTTCTGATGCAGGAGCGACGCCTGCAGGCAATCCTGTATTAACAATTTCAGGACGAACAACAATCCGCATACGCGGAAAATGGTCACCTGTATTTTTGGTTTCTTTAAAATCGATGTGCCCAAATAATTCATGAGCATCCATTGCTGCTTTATATTTTTGAATCGCATCATGATCGCCGCCTAAAGTGCCATTAATTCCTTCATGAGCAAGTAAAACACGACCCTTGAGATTTAAAGACGTGCATAACTCTTTTTGCCATTTCATGATGGCATGGGGATATTGGATATGAATGTATTTGTAAAATAAAATTATTGTCTTCATGCTAAATCTTTTTCTTGTAATACTATATCGTCAGAAAAGCTTACACTTTTTTTTACAAAGTCTTGAGGTCTATTACTAAAATCGAGTGATGATTTAAGGGCAGGCTTAGGTTTTTGATCGTCTTTAACGTTTTTGCTTGTGCCACCATATTTTTTTATTATTTCAGCGTAGTCGGTCAAATGATGGCGCAAAACATAATCTAACACTGTTTCTGTCTTAAACACTTTATTAATAAGTAGCTTTTGATCTCCTGTAGTCAGAAAATGAAGCATCTGCTCGAATAGTTGCTTTGAGAGGTTTTGACTGCACAATTGAAATAATAAGGGTAGTTTCTCATGATGCATATCCTGTGCGTCTATTTCGATCGTTTGCAGTGAATATAATTCTCGCAGGTCATCATTGTATTTTTTACGGTATTCTTTACTCGCAAATAATTCTAATGGCTTGTCATAAATTAAAGATAACTGTTCGCGTTGAGAAAATATTTTTTGGGCATGATTTACTAAGCGCTCTTTTGTTTGTAAATCTTTTTCCAAATTATAAAATGCTTGCTGATCTACGATTGCAAGAAAACGGCCTTTTTCTTTATGGAGGCTTTGTTTAAGTCTGTCTAAGGTAGCTTTAGTTTTTAGTAAATCACTTTCAAAAACTGCAAGTGCCCACTCTTTGTGCCATGCTTGTTCGACTTCTGATGGTGCCAGTTCAGTAATTTTCGATCCGAGCGCGGCCCCTGGATATTTGAGTGTGAGCATAAATGATGAGCATAGTTCACGCATGCTCGGGAACATTGCTTGATTTTGGTGATAAAAATTTTTAAGTCTTGCAAGAAGACTCAATGGACGATGCTCTTCTAAAATTTTGACCAATTCGGGTTTAAATTCTCGATCGATCTGTTGTTTAAATTGAGCAGCCGCTTGTTGAGCAGGAGTTTCGAATGGTCTTTGCATTGTATGGGATGCAAAGAAAAAAAATAAAATAATCAATACATAGTTTTTAATCATAGCAAGTACTACTGAAAAATTATTGTTTAAATGTGATCCAGCTTTCTTTTGAAATAATGCAGTCCAAGTACATTAAACAGTATACAAAAGGCTATCAGTACTACTAAACAGATTTTATAAGAAATAAATTGATCATTACCTACTAACGTTGAGCGCAATCCTTCCGTGATATACGTATAAGGATCTAATAGTGCTAACCAGGAATATATCTTAAATCGTGAGTGCAACAATGCCCAGGGAACCCAGAAACCACCCAATACTACTAAAGGCCAATTAATCCGGATCCAAAAGTAACGTACATTAAATGACTTTTTAATAAAACACATTACCATCATGACGTATGATGCAAAAAAATAAGAACAGACCACATTCATCAATAGTAATCCCGTCCAGGAAGTATTGAGGGCATAAAAGTATGAAGGTAATAATATACGTGCTAGCGGGAAAAATGGCATAGCAATAATGAAACTAAAAATAGCAGGGAATAAAATCAATTCAAAAAACAATAAGCGCGGTGGTAGTAAGCCCATCTGATAGTCGATGTAGCGATCTCCTTCAATATCATACATTAAGGGTGATATGAGAGAGAAACAGATTTGAACAGTATTTAATGCAAAAGTACCCACCATTAAAATAATACTTGCCTTAGCGCTTCCTGCACCAAAGATCACACCCGGTTGAATGTACCCAAAAATTAAAATTCCTAATAGGGGAAAGATGATTAAATAATTAATGCCATAGGTTTTTAATCGTTTTCCAAAAATATAAAAATCGCGACGCAGTATTTGTAAGAATGTTCTGCAAATTTCTAAAGTAATCATAGCAATTCCTATATCGGATCAAGACGACGCTTTATTGCGCGTTGCAGTAAGAAAATTAAAATTGCACTGCAACCTATAATAACACTTACACAAATCCATAGCGGTAAATAATTTTCTTGACCAAGTATTGCAGCACGCATTCCTTCATGAGTATAGGTCACGGGACTCAGCAAGAATATTTTTCCAAAAAGTGGTGAAAAATTATTTGCCTGTTTCCAGGTAAAAAATGTGCATCCTAATAAAAACATTGGACCAATACGACGTACCCAGACATTATCTAAAAACCAAAAATAGTTTAGTGAAAAAGCAAGGTATATAAAAATTAATGAGTAAAAAAATATCATTAAAAAGAACATACCAATACTTGGTAGTATGCGCATCTGATCAAGGGGGAATGATGCTCCAAGCAATAAGGTTCCGATACAAAAAACAGGAATTAAAATACTCAAAATTTCTAACATGAATGCAAAGATATATTCAGCAAATAATAATGTTTTAGGTAGTGGCAAACTCATCTGATAGCGAAAGAAACGAACTTTTTCAATGTCATACACATATCTAAAGGCAACTGCAAATGATGTTGAAAAAACTACCTGTGTGATGGTACCAATATACAAGGGAGCAATCATCGATTGTGGCATCCCCAGTAAAGGCAAAAACTGCCCGATAGCAAGTGTCTGCAGAAAAACGATAATACATCCGTCAATCAAGCGGCCCTTGATGCCGTGAGCAATAAGACGCAAATCACGATGTGCAAGAACGCAAAAGGTTTGAAAATATTCGCTATACATTATTGATATCTCTTTCAGCTTGTTTGGTTAAGCGCAAGAAAATCTCTTCAAGTGAAGCCATAGCATGTTCTGCTTTTAGCTCTTTAGTTGCAGCGATTAATTGAATTCTCCCTTTATTTAAAATGCAGATGCGATCGCATAATTGTTCGGCTTCATCAAGGTAATGAGTCGTTAAAATAACGGTGATCCCCATTTTCTTTAGATCAAGAATTATATCCCATAACTTACGGCGAATATCAGGATCCAGACCGACTGTCGGTTCATCTAATAAAACGATCTCAGGATTGTGCATTAATGCACGGGCAATGAGTACGCGCTGTTTGGTTCCACCCGAAAGTTGATCGATATTAAAAGTAGCATAGCGGGTCAATTCTAATTGATCCATGAGCTTTGCAGCACGTTCTTGGATAACTGATTCGGGTAATAGGAAATACCTGCCGGCAAAGATTAAGTTGTCTTTAACGTTTAAGTAAGTATCTAGATTTTGTTTTTGAGGGCAAAATCCTAATGAGCGGCGGTAAGTAATGATGTCGCTATAAATTGATTTGCCTTTAAATAGGATATCACCTGAACTTGCCGGATGAAGGGTAGCAATAATAGATGAAAGGGTAGTTTTGCCGGCTCCATTGACTCCTAAAAGTCCAAAAATTTCACCTTGATGGATAGTTACATGAACCTTATCCAGAGCTTTTACGGTATTGTTTTGATCTTGATAAATTTTAGAAACATTGTCGATGACAAGAAACTGCTGCATGAGATGAGCCTTAAAAAAAATGAAGAATATCTTTCTAAAAATATCGATTATAGGACAAAAAGGCAATAGAAATCGCTACTTTTGCTGCTCGTGCGCACGCTTCTTAATAACAAAAACCTCTTTTTCGTCGGGAACAAAAAGGTAATGGCAATATTCTTCAATAATATAACGTTTTGTCATGGTTGTTTTTCCATGAACTGCTGTTACATAGAATTTAATGGGTAAAGCTCCCCCTGCAGGGTTTTTTGACTCAGGGTCGAGATTAAGAAGCAGTTGTTGTTGCGGGTTAAGGTTTCCGCACGAGTTTCCATGAATCAAGAAGCGCCCACGCTCTTGCAGGATTGTAGTGTACTTTAGATCTATAGAAAGTAGATTTTCAAAGCTGACTTTCTTTAATGTATCCTGTTCCATGCATAAAGCTGGAAGCGTGTGTAATAGACCAAATATTAGCCATTTTAAGTTCATACACTCCCCATAGTTATTAATACCTATTGGGTGAGTAATAACACTAAAATAACTAAATGTCATGAAATGTGTGACTGCTAATTTGCAGCCGAGTCTATTTTGCCGTAATCTACTTTAAAACTCTCATTTTTCATAACCAAAGGTATTCATACATGAAGCTTTCCCTTGCTTGGCTTTTTGACCATATTGATGCTGACTGGCGTTCTATTGATGTCCCTGCGTTAGTAAGCCTGTTTAATAAAACAACAGCTGAGATTGAAGGCTTTGATACCTTTTCTATCGATTTAAAAAATGTAAGTGCTGCCAAAGTAAAAGCGGTAAATAGTTCTACGGTTATCGTTGAATCTGCTGAATGGAAGCAAACAATAGATATGCCATTGCGTGAAGGGGTAGCAACTAATCAAATTTATTTGATTGCACGTGATAAAGATACTTATAACTGGGCACGATTAACTCATTTAGGCTCAGAAAAAGAAGGGTTATTTCCGGCAGTTACTATTTCTGAACAAGATTTAGCGGGTAATTGGAAAAAGAGTGTTGAAACAGAAGATGTGATTTTACATCTTGATAATAAATCGATTAATCATCGTCCTGATATGTGGGGCCATCGTGGTGTGGCACGTGAAGTTGCTGCAATGCTTAAATTACCTTTTAAAGCGATCGATGGCATGCTGATGCCTCATGCAATTAAAGAATATGGTCTTAAAGAAACCGGTGGCAATGAACATTTTAAGGTTCGCATTGAAGATACGCTTGGGTGCCGTAGTTTTGCCGGTCTTTATTTTCAAAAGATTAACACCCCTGCAAGTATGCCATTCATTGCAGCGCGCTTAGCAAAAGTTGATTCGCGCCCGATTAATTTGGTAGTAGATGCGACCAACTATGTAATGCTTGATTTAAGTCAACCGATGCATGCATTTGACGCTCAAAAATTAAAACAGAATCTGATTTTAGTGCGTGATGCAAAAAATAAAGAAACAATCCAAGTGCTTGATGGCACCAGTGTAGAACTTACCTCAGATGATTTAGTAATTACTGATGGTGTTGATCCGGTCGCATTAGCAGGAATCATGGGTGGTGCACACAGCGGTGTGCAAACGTTGCAAACAGAATCTATTTTCTTAGAATCAGCAAATTTTGATCCGGCAGTTATTAGAAAGACTGCCGTGCGTGCAAAAAAACGTACTGAATCATCGGCGCGTTTTGAAAAAGATTCAGATCCTTCGCAAAATGTCAGCGCAATTTATAGATTTTTAAAAATTTTAGATGATGCAAAGATATCATTTGTTGCACAAGATCCAATTATATCGATCAAGCCATCGTATGTTACCAAACATATCACGATAAAACATTCGTTTATCGAGCAGCAATTGGGAGTTTCAATAACTCCAGATTTTATAATTAAAACATTGCAAATGCTTGGTTTTGCGGTTGATGCGAACAATGACACATATAAAATTGTGGTTCCTTCATATCGTGCAACTAAAGATATCAATATTAAACAAGATATCGTTGAAGAAATTGCGCGTTTTTATGGCTATGACAACATTACTGAACATTTACCTTCACGAATCACCAAGCCGTTTGACGTAACGGCGGTTAATCGCATGCGACGCATCAAGCAACTTCTTGCCTTTTCACTCAATATGCGTGAATTGTATACCTATGCATTCTTTGATGAAGCATTTTTAAATACGATTAACTGGCAACCAGGCAAAACTTTACAGGTTCAAGAAGCAGTTTCGCAAAACTGGCAACGATTAGTGACTACGTTGATTCCCAACTTATTAAAAGCTGTTGAAGTTCATGCGCAAGAATACGATAAGCTGAACTTCTTTGAATGGGCAAAAATATGGCCAGAAGGAACTGCGGCCAGTGAACGCCCGTGCTTGGCAGGTGTTTTTATTGATCAAAAACAATCAATTGATTTTTATGATGCAAAGCAAAAATTATGTGCTTTAGCAAAATTGCTGGGTATGCATTTTGATTGGATAAAAGCCGATGCAAAAACACTAGCACCCTGGTATTTGCCGTATCAAACAGCAATTTTAGTCTGCGATGGAGTGGTGATTGGAACTGCTGGTAAAGTTGATCCGACATTCTTTAATAAAATCGCCAATGGTGATGCCTTTATTTTCGAATTTGATGCATATTTCTTAGCAAATCATAAGCTGTCAATCAAACGCTTTTCAGCATCAAGCAAATATCCCGGTATTACCCGCGATGTGAGTATGCTCATACCACTTTCAGCTAAGGTTCAAGATCTGCGCAGTTCATTAAAAATGCTTGATACTAAGATTGTTGCCGTTGATTTAATGGATTTCTTCCAAAAAGCAGAATGGCAGGATCAAAAATCACTTACTTTCCGCATTTCTATGATCGATTCTCAGGCGACCATGAGCTCAATGCAGGCTGATGAGATTGTCAAAAAAGTGACCGATTACCTGCAAAAACAAGGCGCTGTTATTCGATGAAAAAAAAAACGAGTTTGTTTTATCTTATATTTACTGTAATTGTTATTTTACTCGATAGAATAACTAAATGCTGGGCATTGGGCATAACGCAAGAATTGATGGTTAATCAATTTCTTTCATTTGGATTAACCTTTAATCGCGGAATTAATTGGGGATTGTTTAATTCTTCAAATGCCATGCAATTTTGGATCATTAATAGTTTGATTGCTACAGTGATCATTGCGATGGCGATTTATACCTGGTATTGTGCGAAATTATCTATTTCGATCCTCCCGAATGTTTTAATTTTGGCAGGTGCAGTAAGCAACTATTATGATCGGCTTATGCATGGAGGAGTGATCGATTTTATTGTGCTTTCTGCAGGTGAGTGGAGTTGGCCGGCATTTAATATTGCCGATGCTGCTATAGTGACAGGCGTTATATTACTTCTTTTTCAACACATAAAAAATAGATAATGCATCAGGAATTACTTAAATCATTTAAAACAAATCTTTCTCGCTTGTATCAGCTAAGTGTCGATCAAGTGATTGCGCCGCCATTTTGCGCGTACTGCAAACAATTTTTATCAGCGCGAACTGTGTTTTGTATGTCATGCCATGACATGATAAGTCCTATAGTTTCAGTGCAGTTGCAAATCACTAAAACCCAATCAATGACCGTTTTAGCAATTGCAGATTATCAAGAGCCACTTAAAACATTACTTTTAGCAAAATCATGGAGCGATATTACTGCCTGTTCTCAACTGGGCCAACTGATTTGGAAGATGACCTATTTTAAACATATGCCGTGCGATTATTTAATTCCCGTTCCATTGCATTGGATACGCCATGCTAAGCGTGGATACAATCAAGCGCATGAGATTGCAAAAGCTTTAGCGATTGAGCGTATTGTGCCGGTTGCAAACATTTTAAAGAGAACTAAAAATACTCCATTTCAATCATCGCTTGCGGCAGAATTACGCGCATCAAATGTAAAAGAAGCATTTGAATTAAAATCATCAACTAACGTAAACCTGTATGAAAACAAACATTTAGTCTTAGTCGATGATTTAATGACAACCGGATCAACATTAATTGCCAGTGCAAAACAACTGCTTGCGCTCAAGCCGGCTTCTATTTCGGCCGTTGTGGTGAGCCGGAAGGTGTAGTTGCTTTCTTACAACAATTTTTGTATTTCTTTGTCGAACCGCATTTGCAGACATCTTCGGGATTCTGTTCTAGTTTAGGGACTGCTGTGTCTGCTTGATATATTTGATGAGGAGTCGCCGATGCAGAGCCGGCCACTACCGTAGGTATCTGGGAAGTACTGCTTGATGGAGAACTAGATTCTGCTAATGCTTGTAATTTTGCTGTACGTTGTTTTTCTTGAACAGCTTTGAATGCCGCTTCAGCTTCCTCTTTTTCTTTTGCTAAACGATTTTTCAATTCTTCTGCCTGTTTTTTTTCTTCTTCTAGTTTTTGTGCAACACGGCGGTTAATTTCTTCTTCAAGTTTTTGGGCATCTGAAGCTTCTTTTTCTTTAAGAGTTTGTTGGCGTTTTAATTCTTCTAGCTGAGCTTGAGCTTTCTTTTGTGCTGCGGCCTCGTCTATAGCTTTTTTTCTTTCTTCTTCTTGCTTTCTTTGTGCTTCTATTTTTTGTGGTTCAGTAGGAGTGTTGTCTATTTTGCTATTTTTAATAAACGTTAGATATCCATCAGCAAGTGCAATAGTAAGTGGTGAGAAAATAGAAAGAGGAACGGTAGAACTGGCCGTTTCTATTACCGGCTTGCTTAGTCGCATTGCGTTTGTAGTCCGTTTATGTAAAATGTTGTAAACCAAATTAACTAAGTGAATATCTTCTCTTCCTAAAACTTTTTTGGCTAATTTTCTATGCCATTCTAAATCAGGTTTTAATGTAAACTCAGGATCAGTGTTGTGAAGAGGATTGAGAGGATTAAAATATGACATGCCGGCGCATAACTTTATGGAATCTACTGTAGTCAGATGTTCTATTGGATGTGTATAGTGTTTTTTTAAGTAATGTACTCCTTCGGCAATTATTTCAGCAGGATTCCACCAGTTATACTGTTGCTCAGCGAGCTTTCTAAGTTCGACTGCATTTATTACTAATTCTTGTTTTGATTTCTGGGAATCAAGAATAACTGATTTGCTTTGATCTACTGCTTGTTCATTTGGTCTATAATAACTTAATTCATGTACGCTTTTTTTGTGCGTATTACGTCTCCAATTATGTAGACCGAATAAAAGTGCGCAATCGCACTCAGAAAATACTTGAGGTACTTGTCTATATAATTCAAGAAGTGTTTCAATTGCTTTATGGTCAGGATCTTTCGATTCTACTGCTTCTAACAACTGTTTGCGGGCCGCCATAATACGGGGAGTTATTTTATGTAGAACTTTTTTAGAAGTATCATCTAAATTGAGTTTTTTTGGCTCAGGTAACTCTGGATTATAGCTGAGTGCTTGATTGTAATAACTGATCGCCTTATTGTCAGTAGCATATCCTAATGGATCTACTTTTTTACTAACGTAATTTACGAGTGAAGAAAACCACGCATTTTCATCTTCATTATCTTGAATATCTGCAGTAACTACTGGTTTTGGAACATTCACAGGAGCTTTAGCTGGCGGTTTTTGCATCCCATTAAAATTTAAATTTACCAATAATAAAGAAAGGCAAAATACTGTTTTGATGATGCGCATAAATTTCCTTTTTTGTGAACGTATGACTTTAATTTTGCTTGCCAGTAGTCTAAGCAAGTGTGATTCTTAAATCAATTTTTTTATTTCAATTATAGTGCGTATTTATGAAGTCACCTTGATAGGATGCTTATTTTACGGTATATCTAGAGGATATTGCAATTGTTTAACTTCACTATTTTCAAAAGGGTTATGCTATGAAGAGTTTCTCATCAAAAATGAGCATCGTTCTTGTTTTAAGTTCATTGGCTTTGTTGCCAAGCTGCGATTGGTTAAAAAATAAATTAGGTATGGTTAAAACTGATGCTACCGAATCTGCTGCACCAGTTGCGGGCGATGAAGTTGTTGCAACGGCTGATGGCAAACCGATTCTCTATCGCTCTGAAGTAAACAATCAATTAAAAACAATCATCGAAATGAATCCGCAACTTGCGCAAATCGAAGGTATTGAAGATCATTTAGCGCAATCGATGGCGATTCAAAAATTAATTACGCTCGAAGTTAATGCAAATGGTTGGAACAAAACAAAAGAATATATGCAACAACAAGAAGCATTTACTCAAATGCTAAACGGCCGTACTTTTGCATCACAACATCAACCGGTTGTATCTGAAGATGAGAAGAAAGCATACTTTGAGAAGAATAAAGAAAATCTTCCTGAAGCAATGGTATCTCGCGGAGGCGTACCAGTAAGCAGTGTTTCATTTGCAAAAGAAGTTGACGCAAAAGCATTCTTAGAAAAAGCGAAAGCAAAACCGGGCAAACTCGAAGAAGTTGCAAAAGAAGCAAAACTTGCTGATAAGTTCCGTGATTATAAGTTAGTACATGCAAATAGCTATGGCATTGAGCCTGTGTTGCGTGAAAAAGTTCTTGCGATCAAAAAACTTCCTTCAACTGAGTTAATTAAAGTGAATGATACTACCTACTATGTTGTATATGCGGGTGCAAAAGAAGCTCCTAAATATCGCAGCTATGAAGAAGTAAAAGGCGCTATTGAGCAACGCGTTGCGGGTGAAAAACAAAATGAATCACTTGAAAAAGCACTTGAAGGCCTTAAAAAGAAATATAATTTTGAAATGAAAACGGCTGCACCAGCTGCGCCAAAAGAGATCGAAAATGATCAACAATTAGAAGTGGTAATGCCAGAAAAATCAGCTCAAGAAAAAACTACTGCTTCGGCACCGGCGCGCGCAGCTTAGTAGTGCGCACTATCAGTTTTCTGATATACTAGATTTAAAGGGGAATCATTATGGTTCCCCTTTTTATATGAGCAATACAAAAGGAAGCCGCCATGCAAGCAAATAAAGCATTATTTATCTGGTTATCATTTCATGGATTGCTATATGCAGTCGATGCAACTATTCCTGTTAAAGCAGCAAACGCAGTTTATCAACCTAAAAAAAAGATGGTGTTTGTTGATGGCATTAAAGCAGTTTTTAGAGGTTCAGAGGGCACTGATTTAATTATGGCTTCGGAATTAGAGCGTCCACGCCTTGATGGCACAAAAATCACGCTTGAAGAAGCAATTAATGATGCTGCGTATGGACAAGAAGCGCGCAAGTATAAACTCTGGCCAAGTCCCGAAGATGTGGATAAACAGTTGCGTATGCTTGGACAAGCAAATCATAAAACGCCTAAAGAATTTGAAGATCTGATGGTTACTTTAGGCTATACGCCCGCAGAGGGCCGTAATGCATTTGCGCAGATGAATGCGATCAATTCATTAATAGGTTTTAAAATTACCGGAAATTTAGTGGTTCCTGAAAGTGATGTGATTGCCTATTTCAATGATCATCCAGAGCAAGAGCCGAGTGCGTATCAGCTTGAATATTATGTAGTGCCATTTGCTAAAACACAAAGCAAAGAAGAGCAACTGAATTATTTGCAAAAAGTTATAGAAAAAAACGATCCTAAAAAAGTATTTAAATGGAATCCACCATTCTGGATTAATGAAAATGAAATCGCTGCAGATAAACAGTTCATTTTAGAGTTAGAGCCGGGCCAAATTAGCCAACCGTATGATTCAATATATGGCTTTGAATTATTTAGGCTTGTAAGTAAACGCCCAGGACGCCTTAAAACACTTGAAGAGCGCTATAATGATATTGTTGCTACGCTAAGAAAACCAAAATACGGCCAACTATTAGCAGAGTTTCAAAAAAATCTCATTAACAACGCTTCAATAATTTATTTTGATATGCCCTCATAATTTTAAAAAGGAGTTAGTTATGAAAAGCATTCTTTCTGGCAGCTTTTTGATCATGAGCGTAGGTATAATTCAAGCATCTGAAAAAAAGAACTGTCTTTTTGCATATTCTAAATTTAAAGCGCTAGTGAAAACTTGTAAAAACCCGCATACACATGGTTTCTATTCTGATAACAGTGCTGACAGCATTCGCCGTAGCTGCATTGAGCAGTACCATAAACAGTTTATTAAAGAATGTCGTACTGAAAGTGACAGTAAAAACAAAAAAATAAAAACGTAAAAGAATTCTTACTTAATCAAATTTGGATTTCTTAAACTGGCATTATTCGGAAGCAATGGCAAATTCACGTTTTCTTGCGGTAAAAAGCGGGGATCGGCTGCGCGCATTTCACGTAAAATTTGCCCATTATCCGGATTGCGATCAGAAAGATTCTCTGTTTCGGTGTTTATTTTTACATCAAGCATTGGTTGTGTTTGCAACAAGGTGGCATCAGTTCTATTAGTTTGATCGTAAACAGGAAATTCAGTATACAGAACGTTTTCAGTTGTTCTTTGGGTTGCTCGTGGCGCATAGCCGGTAAATTCATATCCGATCATAACAGATGAGATTAAAGCTAATAATACTATCAATTTCTTCATCTAAAACACTCCCTTTTTATGTACTGTTTCTCACTTTGAGGTGTATCAAATTTAATTACTAAAAGTCAATATTTTAGGCTGAAAAATAGCTTTTTTTTATTTAAAATGTGGACGATGAAAAACCCTATAATTTATGCTCTGGAACGTGATAAGCTGATAATAGTAAGGTATAGTTTTAACAGGAAGTAAGGAGGTACTTATGAATAACAAGAATAATCCACATAAACATGGTAAAGGTTCACACGAGCAACATAAAGAGAAAATGGGCAAAAATGCCAGCCAACAAGGTAACCATGGTCAAATGCCAAAATCTGAGAAACATGGAAAATCTGGTTCAGAATCTCGTTCTGAATCAAGAGGTATGGAATATAATCACTCATACGAAGAAAACGAGTAAATAACCCTATAATGGGGGCTGTTAAGGCTCCCATTTTTTTAGTGGTCAGTAAGGAGAAAGTTATGATTATCGCGATTATTGTAGCTTTAGTTTTATTATATTTTGTATTTAGAATTGTAAAACGTGCTTAATGATAATTTTAAATAAAAAGGGTTGATCATGAGAGTTACTTTGAATAAAAAAGCATTTGAATTTGCTAAAGAGATGATCCGCCAAGGAAAATTTTCTGACAAACATGGTCGAGGCGATCTTAAAAAAGCAAAACCAAGTGCAGCTCAAGAGACTGAATTTTTAAAAGGCCACAATTGGCAAGAGTATGGACGCTGGTATTTAGGTGCTCATTATGATCGTCCGGAAAACAAGCAAGATCGTTATGAATTTCCGATGGGAGATTATGAATTAATTCATCGCTCTGATTTACTTGAAATTCAAAAACGTGCGCATGATCACAACTACAAAGATATTGCAGATGCAGCAGAAGAATTAGTTGAATTGATCGACAAAAAAACAAATAAATAAATTATGGGGAAATGGAGGATACAATGATTCCCAAGCCGATGAATAAAGCAAAAGGCCGTAACTCTAAGAAGCATGGTAGAAATGCGCGCGTTGCAACTAAAAACGGTTTAATAAAACGTTCTGCAAAAACGCTGAAATGCTTAGCAAAATCCGAGCAAGTTTTGCGTAAAAAATAAGTTATTAAGAGTGGTTTATCAATAGCTGCCAAGTAGGTTTGTGGCAATTTAGATCTTTTCTGTTATGTGTTGTATAGCATTTATAACGAACGCAATACGTTTTTTGAACCGTAACTATTGGAGTTTATTCATTTCATATGTTACATCATAAATAGACATAATTATTAAAATAAAAAAGGTTTATTATGATGGTAGCTCTTTATATATTAGCCGCAATTGGCTTTTTCATCTCTGTATATGCCTATTTTACTGAATCAAAAATAAAAGAAGATCCTAATTATCATCCGGCATGTGATATAAATGATCGGATTTCCTGTTCAGCACCTCTTAAAAGTGCATACTCAAACATTTTTTATTTTTCTAATGCAACGATGGGAATGATCTATTATCTGCTTGTGGGAGTGCTGGTCTATTTTAATATGCATCGTGTACTTTTATTAGCGAGCGTCGGAGGATTAGTGACGAGCATAGTTCTTGCATATTTACTCTATGTGAAAATAAGGTCATTGTGCATAGTATGCACAAGTCTTTATATTGTTAATATTCTCATATTTTTATTTGTTTGGGGAATCTTATAATGTTAAAGACGAATCGCAAAACAGATTATCCGGTGCTTGATTTGATTTTAAATCGATGGTCGGCGCGTTCATTTTCTACACAACCAATAACTGATCTTGAACTGATGACTATTTTTGATGTTGCATCATGGGCACAAAACTGTTTTAATAATCAGCCTTGGCGCTTTATTTACGCTCGTCATGAATCAGAACATTGGCAAAAATTTCTCAATCTATTGGTTCCGGCAAATAAAGTATGGGCACAACATGCGCGGGTACTCGTGTTAGTAATTTCTAAAAAAACTTTTGATTATAATGAGAGCCCAAGTAGAACTCATTCATTTGATACGGGAGCAGCATGTCAAAATATGTCATTGCAAGCTGCATCATTCGATATCGTATGTCATGGTATGGAAGGTTTTGATTACGATGCCGCTCGATTAGCTTTTAGTATTTCTGATATATATCAAGTTGAAGCCATGTTTGCTTTAGGTAAGCTCGGGGCGAAAGAAGATTTGCCTGAAAAATTACAAGCGCGTGAAAATCCGAGCACCAGAAAACCCCTCAAAGAAATAGTATTTGAAGGAAATTTTCATGATGAATAATGCTAAATATAACAAAATTAAAATGTTGCATGATTTAAGTGCATTATGTTGGTTTATTGAAATGCATGCGCTTGCTGATGCACAAAAAGCCGGCGATAAAGAATGCATCTCACATTTAGAACAGTTGAAAAAAGATTTAGAAAAGCAGATTGCATTGTTTGATAAGATGACCTGTAAATGAAATTAACATTTAATTTATTAATCTTCTTTCTTCTAATAAACGGTAGTTTATTATTAGGGTATGGATTACCAACTATTAACTTGGGTGGTTCCAGCTTTCTTGATGGGGGCCCTTTACGTCAGATTCCTGGATGGTATTTCCAAGTTGCGTCCCAAAATTATAATGCGCATCGGTTTTTAAATAATGAAGGCAAGCCGTTGTTGGGATTGCCCGGCCCCAATTACAATACATGGTTAACCAGTTATCAACTTATTTATCTTTCAGATCGTGATGTTTTTAATTATGGAAAGCTTGGCTTTGATGTAACCTTACCGGTTTATTTCTACTCGCGCATTCAACCAAATCTGTTAGGAATCACTAGTTTTGGTGGTGGAGTAGGCGATTTGGCAGTTGGTGTTTATTTACAAGGTAATCCAATCTTTCGTGGAGAGCGCCCGATTTACGTTAATCGTTTCGAGTTTCTTGTTTCTTTTCCCACAGGACAAAATAATGCACCGAAAAAAAGGATAAATCCCGGAAATAAAGTCTTTTATGTCAATCCATATTGGGCCGGAACCTTGTATTTTACCCCGAGATTTTCAGGAACCTGGCGTTTACACTATTTGTGGGTTTCTCATAATCATCGTACTCATTTTAAGGCAGGCGATGCAATTCATGCTAATTTTGCCCTCGAATATCAGATGCTGCCTCGGTTGTATGTTGGACTTGCCGGGTATTTCTTGCATCAAATAAAAAATAATCAGGCTTTTGGAGTCGATATTCCTCAGAGTAAAGAACAGGTAATAGCTATTGGACCGGGCTTTTTATATGCACTCAAGCGCCGCTTGAGTGCCGTTTTTATCGGTAACTTCTATGCAGAATTCAATGTACATAACCGGCCGCAAGGGATTAAGTTTATCCTCAGATATTATGCGCATTTTTAAAAGAAGCTGTTGCATCAATTGATTAAATGGGCTTTTGAGTTATTATAAATGTATATCTTTTACAATAAATGCAGGATTTTATAACATGAAAATAGCTCAAATAGTTCTCTTAATTGCTTTGATTTTTCAAGTAAATCCAATCCGCGCTACCTATCCATTATCGCAACAATCAAAAGACTACATTGCCTTGGCAGCAGTGATAGGAGCAGGTGTTGGAGGAGGTTTTGGTTTGATGGTCTGGGCATCTGAGGATGATGCACCGCGTGCAACATTCTGGCAAAAAGTAGTTAAGTTTAGTAAACATGTGTTAACACCGGCAACTATCGGGGCCGGAGTTGGTGCAAGTCTTGCTTACTTTACTACTCATGAGTCAAATTTTGCATCGATGGAAAATACATTAAATCAAACTGAGTTGCAAAGTGATTTTGAATTAGCCATGAAAGATGGCGCAGTGATTAATGATTTTCAAAAAAATCACTTAGACGCAAACTATCCCTTGCATATAAGCTATGATCGTTTAATGTCAGCACTTAAAACGATTAAATCTTTAAAACAAAAGTTACCGGCAGTTATTAATTCCGGTATAGATTCAATTGTACCTCACGCAAAAAAGATGCTCGAAGATATTCAAAATTTCAATTATGAAGCAAAACTAGTCGCATGGGCACACAAAATAAAAACAGATGCAGCCTATACCGCTGAATCTACCCGTAAAACGATTGAAATAGTAGGACATAATGTTGCAAGCGCAATTCGTTATAATGCCTGGGTAAATGAACATAGACATTGCTATCCACATTTACAACCACGTCGCATTGTTGTGTATAAATAGAATTATTCACATCAACAAATAATAATTGCTGAAAAATTGAAGGCCTGTACAGTATGGTTCCTGTGCAGGCCTTTTTTTATTTTATAAAGGAAAAGGTATGAAAAAACAGCTTATAATTATTGGTGTGATTTCAGGATTATCATACGCCACTCACAGAGAAATGGCTGATCCTTCTTTTAGTTCATGCATTGGATGTAAGTATTCTATTCTGCAAGCTTTGGCAAATCCAAATACTTTTGATAAAGAAGTACTTCGGCAAATTAAATCAAATTATCAAAGAGATGATTGCCTAACGGTTACAGGAAAATCGATTGATGATATAATTACATTATCAAAATAATTTTCTATACATTCGAGTATCATGGTTTTAACAAAGTACGATCTTTTTAAACGGCTTAATGAATTGAATATTGCTTATGTTCTTTATGAGCATGAGCCATTATTTACGGTAGAACAAGCGCAAAAAATATCAATATCAATCCCCGGTGGACATATTAAAAATCTTTTTTTAAAAGATGATAATGGAAAATTTTGGCTTATCGTTGCCAAAGATGATACCAGAATTGAACTTAAAAAAGTTGCACAATTATTACAGGCTCCCAAATTAAGATTTGCTGATGAACAGTTGCTTATGCAGCATTTGGGGGTAAAGCCCGGTTCAGTAACGCCATTTGCATTACTTAATGATACTAACCATAATGTGAATGTTGTCTTGGACGCAGTACTTTTAACATTTGATACAATTAATGCGCATCCGCTTGAAAATGATGCAACTATTAGCGTGAATCAATCCGATTTTAAAAAGTTTTTACAATATACTCAACATGAGCCAATCATTGTTGATTTCAAAAGCTATGAATGTAAAAATTTTAATAATTAACTGAGCTTGCTCTTTTTTTCTTGCAAATATATTTTAAAGTGAAAGCAAAAAAAGGAGCAGTGATGTTTAAAAAATTATTTTTAATTTCTCTATTTCCTCTGTTATCGTTAGCAACATTGCCAGAGGGATATACCATAGAACTTTTTGTAAAAGATATTGCGCCGTATTTGCCGTTTGTTGCCCAACAGCGCCTGAGTGCATATCGTGACTATCCCTATTTATATCAAGGAACCATGGAAGAAGAGATACAATATCTTGATTGGTTTTCTAAACTAAAACACAGTGCACTCGTAATTGCGTTTTATCATGATGAGCCTGTTGGATTTATCACCGGCACATCGCTTTCCGGGTTTGATTTTCATTATAAAGGGTCGATCGATTTGTTTAAAAATGCAGGATTGCCATTTGATACATATTATTATTTTTCAGATGCAATCATAATGCCTGAGCATCGCAATAAGTCATTAATAACACAGATGGCACAAATGCTTGAAGAGCATGCGGATATTCTAGGATATACGGCAACGTGTTTTGTCTGTGAGAGTCACGCGTCACATCCATTAAAACCGGATGGATATAAAGAGCTTAATGGGTTATTCCAGAAACATGGTTATTCTAAAACTGAAATGGTTGTTGCCTACAATTGGCCAACACGTCAAATCGATGGCGGCGATAAAATGCAATTACATGCGATGAATTATTGGATTAAGCAACTGTCTTGACCAGAAGCTGCTGCTTGTTTATCAGGAGTGCATTTGCGACCGATAATTATTAATACATCACGGGGAAGGGGCTGTGCTCCTACTCGTGAGGATCTTTTAAATAAAAACGCAAGTGCTTGTGCGATTCTTTTTTCACGCGGATATTTTTGACGGAGATATTTCGCGATCAAATCATCAGAGGATTTATAAGCGATACTGAGATTAATAAATGCTCCTGCGCCAATAAGTATATCGGCAATTTTTTTATTTGTTTCAAGGAGGGGGTTATCAGGGTTATCAGAAGATCTGAGAATGCTTAAAGGAGAGCTTGGTTTGCCAATTAAATCCACAGATCCTAAATTTGGATTGGCGCCATGGCTGAGTAAAAGTGCAATTTTCTCGAGTCGCTGCGTAATCACGGGGGTTGCGCATAGAATATACAAAGGACGTTCTTTATCATTAGAGTAGTGACTTTTACTGGTCATGTTGGGGTCAGCTTTATGATCAAGTAATACCTTCATACGTGCAAGATCCCATAAAGATGCATGTAAGGGCCGAATATTTTTGCCATTAGGAGAATTTGGATTTACGCCAGTCTTGAGTAAAGTATCAAGCAGTTTTAATTGTCCTGTATGTCCGGCATTGTTATTTTCTTGACTGCAGAGTATATGTATCGGATCATTTTTGTCTTGCAAATAGTTAACTTGAGTTCTGCATTTATTAGCATCTGCTTTGGCGTTTAATAACATATGTGCCGTTTCATACGCATGATGTTCTATTGCAATTGTTAATGGTGATCGGCCTTGTTTATCCAATATATTTGCTTGAGCACCTTCTTGTAATAACGCTTTGGTAATTTCAAGCATGCTATCATCTATGACTGATTGAATTAGTGGAGGTTCAGATCCATAGGGTTTGTTGAGATCAATTTTCTTTTTTTTATGCGTTTTTAGGAGAGCGGATAACGTGCGTATGCGCTGCTGATAATTAACTTTTTTACCGTCCATGCTGTAAATATAAGGCATAGCAAGCAATAATAAACTTAATACATTACTCAGCTTCGACCGATTTTTCTTTTTGTGATTCTTCATACAGATCAAGTGCTTTTTCAATAAGTTGTTCTTTTTTGTCGGCTAGCTCTGGCTTTGATAAAAAGTAAGTGTTAAGTAATGTTGCAAGGTCCATATCAACTTTCATATTTGAACGGCGATCACGTGTTTCAGGTTTGCGGACTGGAATAATGCCAACCAGGTACATAGCTTTAGTACATGCGCGTTCTATGGCGCGAATATCAACGGTGTCTTTTTTGCCCGGCGGTAGGTGGTAAACAATTTTAACCACGGCATCGACGATATTATGCTGTTCCAACGCTGCAATAATTTGTTGTGTTTGATCAACCAAAGGTTGCAATTGCAGTTCTATTTGAATGAATGGGCGTGTGGGAGTTTTGATAAACTCATGTGTCGTTTTATTTTTTTGTTCAATCTTTACTAAGCAAAACCCCTTATCCTCTTTGCGCTCGCCAAAATCAAC
Organism: uncultured Pseudomonadota bacterium; assembly: GCA_964591235.1. Classification (GTDB taxonomy): domain Bacteria; phylum Babelota; class Babeliae; order Babelales; family Vermiphilaceae; genus BTUB01. Next base: position 5 of record CAZPZX010000001.1, on the reverse strand, counting down.
GCGTT